>CASEIJ010000047.1 GCA_949288035.1 uncultured Mycoplasmatota bacterium | reverse complement strand
TTAAAAAGCTTTTAGTTGAATATAATATACCTAAGCCATATATAAAAGTAAATATATATGATAGAATTTGGAAGCAATTTGAGGAATAATTAAAATCTATATTATGAAGAGCCGTATGCGGGAAAGCTGCACGTACGGATCTGTGAGGGGAATATATGGTGACATAGATTTCTACTCGATATGGAGTGATATTATCAAATGATAAAGCGTATTTAAAATGGTGTTTAAAAAAGATAAGAAAGATAATGGCTCAATATCAATTAACTTTAAATAAAAAAACATGTATTATGAACGTCAGTACGAATGGAATTGATTTTTTAGGATTTCATTATTATATTATGAATCAAAAAGTAATTATGAAAGTACGGAAAATAACGAAAAAAAGATTGCGTCAAAAAATGAAAAAGCTAGATTATTTATATGGTAAAAAGAAAATAACAGAAAAAGATATAGAACAAGTAATTGCAAGTTATCAAGGACATTTAAAATATGGTAATACTTATTTTTTAAGAAAAAAGTATTTGAAAAATATAGAAAAGAAAGTATCGTGATACTTTTTTTCTTGCCTTTCTAAAGAGAAATGATTATAATAAATTGAAATAGAGTGGAGGTTGTTTTTGTTGAATAAAATAAAATTACCTAAAATAGAGTGGAGGAAACTTCCATATTATCAAATTTCTATCTTTGTATTTTTAATTGTAATTATTGTATTATTGCTTGTATTAATTGGACAAAATAAGAGTCAAGAGAAGAGTGGGATTATTAAAAATCCATTTGATATTCAAGTATCAGATACAGATAATTTTGTTTTTTTAGGAGATTCTATTACAGATTTTTATCCATTAGAAGAGTTTTATGATAATTTACCAGTTGTAAATAGTGGTGTGTCTGGTTATAAGACAACGGATATTTTATCTCGTATTGATAGTATGGTAACAATTTATAATCCAACGAAAGTATTTTTGCTAATTGGTACGAATGATATTCCTGCTAGTACAGAAGATGAAATTGTAAAACATATTCAAGAGATTATCAATGAAATTCAAGCAAAGAGACCAAAGGCTAAAATATATTTAGAATCTATTTTACCTGTGAATCGTAGTAATGATGAAAAGATTGATCATGGTATGGTAGGAGAAAGAGAAAATGATAAGATTCAATCTATTAATAAAAAATTAAAGCAGTATGCAGAAAAAGAAAAGATTACTTTTATTAATTTGTATGATGAATTTGTAGATGAGAATAATGAGATGACATTAAAATACACAACAGAAGGACTACACCTATCTAGTTTAGGATATTTGAGATTAACGAATATATTACTTCCATATTTACAGGATTAGTAAATAGAAATTATAAATAGAAAAGAGGAGAAGCATATGAAGCTCATTTTAGCTTCTGGATCGAAAACAAGATTTGATTTATTAAAATCATTACATATTTCTTTTCAAGTAGAGCCAGTAGAACCAATTGATATCATAAATAACATGTCAAACGAAGATTATTGTCAAGAAATATCACGTATAAAAGCAAAGCAAATTGCCAAGAATCATAGTGAAGGTGTCATTGTTGCTGCCGAAAGTAAAATCTTTTTTAATGGGAAAGCTTACGGTAAACCTAAGACAGAAAAAGAAGCTAGAAAAAATTTAAAAATTTTTTCTAATCATAAGCATGAGGTAATTACTGGAGTTACCATTTATGATTTATATCAAGATGAGATGATTTCTTTTCATGAGACAACAGAAGTAACTTTTCGTAAATTAACTTCTTCTATGATTCAAAATTATATCGAGAATGAAAAAAATTTATATCAAAGATGTGGCTATGGTCTTTCTGCTTTTTCATTTATTTGTAAGATTCATGGTGATATTACTAATTTATATGGATTACCTATGAAAAAATTAGAACATGAGCTTGCATGTTTAGGCTATCAATTAGATGATTTTAAAGAAGAAAAAGTATTAAAAAAATGAAAGTGTAAGCTTTCATTTTTTACTTATATAAAATTTTTATTCTAATAGGGAAAAGAATTATATGATTTAAACTGCTTATAAATAAATCGCCTAGTTTTTTTGCAGCTGTTTTGTTGTTTAAGTGATATGATATATAATAAATAATATAATCAATATCTTGTTTGGCAATCGGTAAAAATTCTACTTGATACATATATTTATCCTATGATACGATTCATGCTTTCTAAAATATCTTCTTTAGAATATCTTTTAGAAGTGTGCTTCATTTCTAATTCTGCTTCTTGTAATTTTTCAATGATGGTAGGATCTAAATGATTAGAACGTATTTCAAATGGTATTTTCTGTTCTCTTAAAACTACTTTGATAAACATATGAATGGCAGTAGAAATATTCATGCCAACTTCATCACAAAATTATTCAAATTTTTTTTGTCATTCGCATCAACACGTACACTTAAATTTAAAGTTTCCATCAGTTTCCTCCATTTCCATTTCAATAATACGATAAAAATATTACGATGTCGATACTATGTAATACATTGTGCTTTTTTAGTTGTATATTTAAATGAGACTTTTATTTTTGCTGTCTAGAAATATTTAAAAGAATACCAATTCCACATAGAGTAATTAGTAAGCTAGAACCTCCATAGGATAAAAATGGTAAAGTAACACCTGTAACAGGAATTAATCCGACCACCACCATAAGATTTAAGATAGCTTGAAAAGCAATTTGAAAGGTAATACCAAAAGCGACATATTTAGGAAATGGTTCTGAACAATTTCTGGAAATGGTAAAACCTCTATAAATAATAAATAAAAATAAGCTTGCTACAATTAAAATTCCCATAAATCCAAATTCTTCACTGATAATGGAGAAAATAAAATCCGTTTGTGGTTCTGGTAAATAAAAGTGTTTTTGTCTTGAATTTAAAAATCCATACCCAAATAATCCTCCTGGTCCAATTGCATATAATGATTGAATAATTTGAAAACCACTGCCTAAAGGATCTTTCCATGGATTTAGAAAAGATAAGATTCTGGTTAAACGATAGGGAGCAGCTAAGATTAATCCTACGATTCCGATAATACCTAGAGCACCAAGTTTTAAAAAGAAGGAAAGTGGAACTCCACCTATAAATAACAATCCCATAATAGACATAACAAGGATCATTCCTGTTCCAAAATCGGGTTGTAACATAATTAATAAGAAAATGAGTAATGTAAGTCCTAAAATAGGTAAGATACCCTTTTTAAAATGTTTCATATTCTTTTCGTTTTTGGTTAAATAATTGGCAGTAAAGAGAATGAATGCAAGCTTGGTAAATTCACTGGGTTGAATACCAAAAGAACCGATTCCAAACCAACTACGGCTCCCATTACGGACACTACCAATTCCGGGAATTAAAACGCCAATTAATAAAATAATACAAATTATAAAGAATGTTTTACAATGTTTTTGAAAAAAAGAAAAGGGGATTTTTTGGATAGATAGCATCAAAAAAATACCTAGAAGAAAGAAAATAGCTTGATTTTTTACAAATTTAAATGGATCTTGAAATTTATATTCAGCCCAAACATAAGAAGCAGAGTAAATCATAACCAGTCCAAATATGGAAATGATAAGAACACTAATGAATAGGGGATAATCAAAATGTTTTTTCATAGCCACACTCCAAATGCGAGTGCTATCATAGAACCAAATAGACCAATAATCCAGAATAGTTTAACAATATCTCGTTCATTCCAGCCTTTTTTTTCAAAACTATGATGAAGAGGAGCCATAGGAAATAATCGTTTATGGGTGAGTTTATAATAATATCTTTGTAAAATACAACTACATGTTTCGATGACAAAGACAATTCCTATAATAATCAAGAGAAGTTCATGTCTTGTTAAAATAGCAAGTGCACCAAGGGTTGCTCCTAGAGAAAGAGAACCAGTATCTCCCATAAATACTTTTGCAGGAGATACATTAAATACGAGAAATCCTAAGAGAGCACCAACTAAAATAAAACAAAAGCAACCAACTGTTTCATATCCTTCTAACCATCCTGTAGAAAAAGCAATCATGCCAAAGGTAAGATAGGAAATAACCGATAATCCTCCCGCTAGTCCATCTAATCCATCGGTTAAATTAACGGCATTACTACTAGCTAGTAATAGAAATAAGATAAATACACCATATAACCATCCAATATCAATTTTAATATGAAAAGTGTGAATCCATAAAAGTGGTTCATTTCCTGATATCATAAATAAATAAAAGAAGATCACAGAAATAATTAATTGAAAGAGTAATTTTTGTTTTTCAGTAAGCCCTTTGTTATTATGTCTTTTAATAATTAAATAATCATCAATGAAACCAATGAGTCCATAACCAATAAAGGTAATAAAAATAATGAAAATAGGATAGTTAAAAGTAATTTTTTCAAAATAATATAGAAGTAACATAGAAATCATGGTAGCTATAATAAATATAATACCTCCCATGGTTGGTGTTCCTTGTTTTTTTTGATGTGCTTCTCTTAAATAAGAATTAACTGTTTGTTCTGCTTTAATTTTTTTTAATATTGGGATAAATAAAAGGGCACAGATGAGAGAGATAAAAAAACCAATCATAAGTGCGAATACTGCTTTAGAGAGTAATAACATTGTTTTCACCCCAGTCCTGTTAGTTTATTATATTCTCTTTTATATGAAAATATGTTTTAGTTTGATAGCATGAGTCTTACTGTTTCTCCCTCATAAATTCTAGATTTTGCTTTTGGAGATTGATATGTTACTTTATCACCATTCCCAGAGTATTCTACTTTAAAATCTTTTAATTTTTCTGTTGCTTCTTTAACACTCATATTTACTACATTTGGAACTGTTTTATATTTTTTATCTAAATAATTATATTTCTTTTCTGTATCTCCTCCTGGTTTTTTAATATCTAAAGCTACAATCGCATCTTCTAAAATAGTTTTTACAATAGGGGCAGCGACAGTACCACCATATTGCGTAACTCCTTTGGCATTATCAATTGCAACATAGACTACAATCTCTGGATCATTGGCTGGTAAAAAGCCCATAAAAGAAGTAATATAGTTTCCTACCATATAATGCCCATCTTTTACTTTTTGCGCAGTTCCTGTTTTTCCCCCGACACGATATCCTTCAATATAAGCAGGACGACCAGTTCCATTGGTAACTACACTTTCTAAAGTACTTCTTACTTTTTTACTTGTTTCTTCACTAATTACTTTTCTTTTTATTTTTGGTTTTGTTTCTTTGATGGTAGTATTTGTTTCTGGCTCATTTAAACTTTTTACAATATAAGGTGTTAATAACTTTCCACCATTAATGGCAGCACTTACGGCCGTAATTTGTTGAATTGGCGTGACACTGACACCTTGCCCAAAGGAAGTTGTAGCAAGTTCCACAGGGCCAACTTGATCTAGAGAAAATAAGATTCCAGATGCTTCTCCATTTAAATCAATTCCTGTTTTTTCACCAAATCCAAATTTACGGATATATTGAAATAATTTTTCTTTTCCAATTTTTTGCCCCATGACAACGAAACCTGGGTTACAACTATTTTCTACCACTTGTAAAAAGGTTTGTTCCCCATGTCCACCATGTTTCCAACATTTAATTCGTGCATTTTCTACTTGAATACTACCACCATCGTGAAATTTATCTTTATTTAAGTCTATTAAATGTTCTTCTAAAGCGGTAGCTAACGTAATAATTTTAAAGGTAGATCCTGGTTCATAAGTAGACCAAATAGGAAGATTACGATTGAGTTCTTCTTTGGTGTATTTTTGATAATTACTAGGAGAAAAATTAGGACGAGCTGACATGGCAAGAATTTCTCCTGTATTTGGGTCCATAGCAATTCCTAACGCTTGATCCGGATTATATTTTAATACCGCATTATCTAACTCTCTTTCTAGTGATTTTTGAATATCCATATTAATTGTTAGTGTCATATTAATTCCATCTTGTGGCTTTTCGTATACTTCATTTAATTTTAATTTATTTCCTTTGGCATCACTAAAGTATTTAATTGCTCCATAACTACCAGTTAAGTATTTATCGTACATTAATTCTAATCCACTTAAACCTTGATTATCAATTCCTACAAAACCTAATGTATGTGAAAGGTAAGTATCAAAAGGATAATTTCGTTTACTTTCTTTAATGAGATAGACACCAGGTAATTTTAAATCATTGATTTTATCAGCAACTTCATAAGATAGTCTTCTACCTTCCGGATGTACCCGTTCAATACTAGCTTTTTTTGTAACGTGTTTATAAATTTCATCTTCATCGACATTTAATATTTCAGCAATTAATTTCGCTGTTTTCTTTTTTTCTTTAATTTGATTCGGAATAAAGATAAGAGAAGAAGTAGTTAGGTTATTAGCTAGAACAACTCCATTACGATCAGTAATAAGACCACGATTTGCTTCTACTGGTAAATTTCTTCCCCATAAATTCGATGCATATTTATTTAGTTTCTCATAATCGATCACTTGTATAAAAAATACTTTTCCAATGATTAATAAAAACAAAATAGTAATGATAAAAAAAATAATTTTAATACGAATATGAACCCTTTTAAAGAACATGGCTATCACCTCTAATTTATGATATGAATGATTTCATAGAAAAAATACCGAAAATAAAAAATTATGTTATAATGAATAAGAGTAGGGGATGCCTATGAAACAGTATGAGAAAATTCGCATGTTATTATTTATGATGGCAGGATTATTTGTAAGTTATTTTCTAATCTTACATATTATGAAAGCTAGTATCTTTTCCAAAGTAATAACACTTTGTATTTCTAGTTGTCTATTAATGATACTTGCTTATGTAACTTATCAAGAAGAGAAGCGATTAAAACAAAAGAGTAATACAATTCGTCAAATTGTGTTAGTGTTAGTGTTTTTATACTTATTTGAATTGATATCATTTCTATTTTTTGAACATGGATTTGGGAGAAATGGGATTGGTAGTATTAGTTTTTCAAATAATGTATATCAGACTTATTTTAAAACATCCTTTAATATAATCCCATTTCGAGTTATCTTATTTTATATCGTGGGATGGATAAAAGGGACGCAAGCTTTTTCTCATATGGTGATCAATTTAGTAGGTAATTTTGTTTCCTTTATTCCATTTGCTTTCTTTCTTCCAATTTTTTCTCCCAAATTTTTAAAGACAAAGTATTTTTTTATTTTTATATCTATCTTGGTAGTGGTAATAGAGATATTACAGATGGTGCTATTAACTGGTAGTTGTGATATTGATGATTGGATTTTAAATGTAAGCGGCACTTGTTTTAGTTATTTGTTATTAAAAAAATATCATATATATCAAAAATTAAAGAAGGTGGTAGGTTGATATGAAGAAAAAAAGAAGATTAAAAAGAAAAGTGATAGTTGTCTTTGTTTTACTAATTTTGATTGGTCTTAGTGTTGGTATTTATTGTTTTTTTGATACAGAAAAGATATCATTTGATTTTTCTTTTTTAAACCAATCCGTGAAAAATACGAAAGAAAAAATAGAGGAAGAAGAAGCCAAACAAAAAAAAGAGGAAGAACAGAAAAAGAAAGAAGAGGAAGAGGCTCTTCTGGATAATGGTTATGGAAAAGAAATTCCAGGACCAACTTATATCAAAGGGATTTTGATTGTCAATAAGACTTATTCTTTGCCGGATGGTTTTGCAACAGGAAATGATCCCACTGCATTAGCAGCTTTAAGAGAGTTACAAAGTGGTGCGAATCAAGCAGGTTATTCTATTCCATTATTATCAGGATTTCGTTCTCATCAAAAACAAATTGAACTATATAATCGATATGTTGCGCGTGATGGAAAAGATGCCGCTGATACTTATTCTGCTCGCCCAGGACATTCTGAGCATGAAACGGGACTTACTTTTGATATTGGAGCAGTGGATGATAATTATGGTGAAACAGCTCCAGGAAAATGGCTTGCTAGTCATGCTCATGAATATGGATTTATTATTCGTTATCCAAAAGGAAAAGAACATATTACAAAATATCAATATGAACCATGGCATGTTCGTTATGTAGGTGTAGAACATGCGACAAAAATATATGAAAATCAATTGACTTTAGAAGAATATTTAGGAATTGCTTAATCCAATTCCTTTTTTGTTTTAAAACATTTGTTTGTTAGAATGACTGTGCTATAATAAAAGAAGAAAGGTGGAATGATTATGTTTTGTCCTATCAATATAAAAACAGAATACACATTATTAACAAGTTTCATTCGCATTCCATCTTTAATCCAATTTGCCAAAGAAAATCACATTCAAGCTTTAACGATTACAGATGATAATTTATCAGGAGCAATGGAATTTTATAAAGCTTGTAAAAAAGAACATATAAAACCAATCATTGGTTTAGATGTTTTATTAGAAAAGGATCATATTTTGTTATATGCAAAACACGAACAAGGTTATCAAAATTTGATGAAATTATCCACGATTCAAAGTGAACGTATGATTACGATGGATGAATTAGAAATGTATGCAGAAGATTTAATTTGTATCATTCCATTTGCTTCTCGTACTTTAGATATTGATTTTAATAAAATTTATCCTCAGATTTATTATGGATATGAAAACAAAGAAGAAAGAAGTGTATTAAAGACACAAGATAAATTGTATTGCCGAGATATTTTAGGATTAAACGTAAATGATATGAAATATCTTCCTTATTTAGAAGCAATTCGTAAAGGGAATTTAGTAAGAGAAATTAATACATTTTATCAACAATCTTATTTAAAATTAGAAGAAGAATTGAAAGTAGAATTTACTTCTTTAGATGCCCTTTATGATTTTGCATCTCAGATCGATTTAACCATTGCAGAACATCACGAGATTTTATTACCAATTTATCCATGCCCTAAGGGATATGAAGCATTTTCTTATTTAAAAAAATTATGTATTGAAGGACTTCGTAAACTGTTTGGAACAACGGTTCGTAAAGCATATGTAGAACGTTTAAAATATGAGTTATCCGTGATTGAGAAAATGGGGTTTTCTAATTATTTTTTAATCGTGGCTGACTATGTAAACTATGCTAAAAGTCATGGGATTTTAGTTGGCCCAGGACGTGGTAGTGCAGCAGGTTCTCTTGTTTCTTATTTGCTTTCTATTACCAGTGTTGATCCATTAAAAGAAGGATTATTATTTGAACGTTTTTTAAATCCAGAACGTATTACGATGCCTGATATTGATATTGATTTTGAATTTCAAAAAAGAGAAGAAGTCGTACGTTATTTACAAGATAAATATGGTATTAAAAGAGTGACAGGAATTATTACGTTTGGAACATTAGCATCTAAACAAGTGATTCGTGATGTTGCCCGTGCCATGGATATTTCATTAAAACAAGTAGATACAATTTCTAAATTAATGGATAGTAAAAAAACATTAAAAGAAAATTTAAAATTAGAGCCAAAATTAGAAAGAATGTTAAAAGCAGATGAAACATTACAAAAGCTATATCAAATTGCTTATCATTTAGAAGGCTTAAAAAGACATACATCCGTCCATGCCGCTGGAATTGTCATTGCCAAAGAAGATTTAGACAATATTATTCCTGTTAGTTACAATCACGAAGGTTTTTATGTAACAGGATTTACGATGGAATATTTAGAAGAATTGGGACTATTAAAAATGGACTTATTAGCACTTCGTAATTTAACATTAATTCAAGGAATTTTAGATGATTTAGATAAGCAAGAGCATCTTTCTCTTACATTTGATGATATTCCATTTGGCGATGAAAAAGCAATTTCGATTTTTACAAATGTTTTCACGGAAGGAATCTTTCAATTTGAATCACAAGGAATGAAAAACTTTTTAAGAAAATTTAAACCTAATAATTTTTCGGAAATTTCAGTTGCTTTGGCATTATTTAGACCAGGACCTATGAGTAACATTGATGAATTTATCGATCGGAAACGTGGTAAGAAAAAAGTAACTTATTTACATCCTGATCTAGAACCTATTTTAAAAGAAACACAAGGAATTATTGTTTATCAAGAACAAATTATGCAGATCGCATCTGTCATGGCAGGATATACTTATGGACAGGCAGATGTTCTTAGAAGAGCAATGAGTAAGAAAAAAGAAGCAATCTTAAAAAGTGAAAAAGAAAGATTTATCAAAGGAAGTGTGGAAAGAGGTTATCCACAAGATATTGCAACAAAAGTATATGATTTAATTTTAAAATTTGCAGACTATGGTTTTAATAAAGCTCATTCTGTTTCATATGCAGTAATTAGTTATAAAATGGCTTATTTAAAAGCTCATTATCCAAAATACTTTATGAGAAGTTTACTATCTATGGCAATTGGTAGTAGTGAAAAAACAAAAGAGTATATTTATGAGTGCAAATTATTACATTTAAATGTGATACCACCGGATATTCAATATAGTAAAGATCAATACACCGTTGAAAAAGAAGGGATTCGATATCCTTTATCTGGTATTAAAAATGTTGGAATCAATGCGATTGCTACGATATTAAAAGAACGAGAAAAAAAATCATTTACAGATATTTATGATTTTTTAAGAAGATGTTATGGAAAAAGTATCAATCGTAAAACACTTGAATCTATGATTGAAGTGGGAGCACTTCAGAGTTTTGGTTATAATATAAAAACACTATTAGAAAATTTAGATATACTTTTAAACTATGCGGATTTAATAAAAGATATGGAAGAAGGAATGATTCCAGTTGCGAAACCAGAACTTATGATTTGTGAAGATTTTGATATTCATACGAAAATGTCATTAGAATTAGACGGTTATGGTTTTTATTTACGAAGTCATCCAGTGACTGAGTATAAACTAAAATACCCAAATAGTATTGCAATCGCAGAAATATCTAATTATTTTGATCGCGAAGTAGAATTAGTTTGTTTGATAGATCGAATGAAAGAAATTACAACCAAACAACAGCACAGGATGGCATTTATATATGGCAGTGATGAAATCTCACAAACTGAAGTTGTTTTATTTCCTAACACTTATGCCCAAGTAAATTTAAATAAAGGGGATATTATTCATATTTTAGGTAGAGTAGAAAAAAGATTTGATAAATATCAAATTGTTGCTCGTCGTCTCCAAATTTTGTATCATAATGAAGCTTAACGTATGATTGACATCATGGTATGGTTTACACTATGCATTTGCAATCATGCATGATAGAATAAAAAAGGATATCATAGGGGAGGATATATGAAAAAGAAAGGTTTTACATTGATTGAGCTATTGGCAGTGATTGTAATACTTGCAGTAATTGCATTAATTGCTGTACCATTGATTATGGGAATTATTACCGATGCGAAAAGAAATTCCTTTCGCGATTCAGCATATGGTATTATAAATGCGGGAGAACAGTATATTAGTGAAATTTTACTGCAAGATAAAAATTCCTATATGGGAGAAACAATTATATTGCCAAATCATGAGAAATTAAATTATAAAGGCGAAGAACCAGTATATGGAGAATTATCTTTTTCTAAAACAGGAAAGATCGCACTCATGATGTATAATGATGCATTTTGTGCTTTAAAAGAAATTGATCAAACAGATGTGAAAATTACAGATTATGAAAATGGCACATGTGTTTTAAAAGAAGAGGTACCACAAGATAAAGCTCCAGAAATTGTCATAACAACACAACGCTATAATGAAGATCAATATGCGAAATTAACAGCTACGATTACAAGTACAAGTCCTTTAGTAGAAGTAAAATATATGGTAGGAAAAGTAGATGAATCAACCATTGCAAGCAGTGGAATTTCTATGACAAAAGAAGGGAATTTATATAGTGTAGAAGGTCTTAATAAAAATGGATATTATACAGTATATGCCAAAGATGAAAAGGGATTAACATCTATCCAAAGTATTGTGATTGAAGGTTTAATTGTTCTTTCTGGTGATTTTGAAGATATTTTCGTCTCAGGTAGTTTTGGTGATTTAACATCCAGTTGGGGACAATATTCTAGAACACTCAATATTACAACAAAAGATAATGTAAAAATTATCGATGCGAGATATAAAAAGAAATATACTTACGATGATATATCTGATTTTGAAAATGATCCAAATTATGGAGAGCAAATGGATTATACAGAGCATGAATTAAATTTTACTGCCCAAGGGATTTGGCTACAATGTGTAACAATTTATGTAAAATATGAATATCAAGAAGAAATATCTCCAGGTAAATATGAAAAAAGATATGCATCTAAAATTTATAAAACAAGATTTTCAAATGTATTTGATTAAAAGTGATTTTATCACTTTTTTTATACAAAAAAATAGGAGTGGCCCCCTGAAGACCACTCCCTTAAAAGAATAAAAAGGGGTTGGCTAGTGTGATACTAGCTCCAATTCGAACATTTCCGAATTGGTGCTTTTATAATAATCTGAAAGAAGAAAAAAGTCAAGTATTTTAGAAAGAAAAATGTGAAAAAATGAGAAAAAAAGTAGAAATAAATAGAAAAACGAACCTTTGTTTGATATAATGTGATTGGTGAATGATATGTTAGAAACATTAACAGGAATAGGACCTAAAACAAAACAGGCACTATCTCATTTAGGAATTGATACATTAGAAGATTTTATAGAATATTATCCATATCGCTATGAACTAATTAGAAGAACCAATATGAAAGAAGCAAAAGAAGATGATTCAGTCATTATCGATGGAACAGTAACAAATATTCCTCGTGTTGTTTACTTTAAAAAACATATGGAACGAATGAACTTTCGTATACAGACGCGTGATGCTTGGATTGATATTGTGATATTTAATCGTGCATATTTAAAAAAGAATTTAAAACCAGGAACAGAAGTTACAGTATTTGGAAAATGGAAGCCAAAGAAAAATCAAATCGTAGCTTCACAACTTCAATTTGGTAAACTAGAAAAAGAATACGTAGAAAGTATTTACCATTTAACTTCTAAAATAACTAATAAGAAAATGATACAGTGGATTGATGAAGCATTGAAACTTGCGAAACCAAGACCTAGTTTTATTCCAAAAACGATAGAAGAAAAATATCATTTTCCATCTAAAGAAGAAAGTGTGTTAGAAATTCATCATCCTACTTCGACCATAACATTAAAAAAAGCTCGAACAAGATTAAAGTATGAAGAGCTATTTATGTTTTTTTATAAAATGACTTTATTAAAAGAAGTTAGAAAAAAAGAAACAGGATTACAAAGAAAAATCTCATATCAAAAAGTACAGAATATGATTCAACAGTTACCTTTTTCATTAACGGTAGATCAAGGACAAGCAGTACAAGATATATTCCATGATCTAGAAAGCTCATCTCGTATGAATCGTTTAATTCAAGGTGATGTTGGAAGTGGAAAAACAATTTTAGCGTTCATCGCTAGTTATATGAATTTTTTAAGTGGATATCAGACAGCGTTTATGGCTCCAACAGAGATTTTAGCGATTCAACACTATCAAAAAGCAAAAGAACTATTAGAACCATATCATATGACAGTAGCTTTATTAACAGGCAAGTTAAAAGCCAGTGAAAAAAAACAAATCCAAAAGGATATTTTTGAAGGAAAGATAGATCTTGTAATTGGAACACATGCTTTGATTAGTGAAAAAGTAACTTATCATAATTTAGGGTTAGTAATTACAGACGAACAACATCGATTTGGAGTACAACAAAGAAGAGAATTAAAAAATAAAGGCTTAACACCAGATATATTATATATGAGTGCAACCCCAATTCCTAGAACATATGCTTTAACAATTTATGGAGATATGGAAGTAAGCAATATTAAAACAAGACCAACGGGAAGAAAAGAAATTGAAACACAATTGTTTTCTGAAAAACAATTAAAAGAAGTATTAACAAAAATGTATGTTGAATTACAAAAAGGACATCAAATTTATGTCGTGGCACCATTAATTGAAGAAAATGAAGAAAGTGATACCAAAGCAGTGGATACGATGTATGAGAATATGAAAAAAGCTTTTGGAAAACGTTATACAATTGATATGTTACATGGGAAACAAGATGGCAATACAAAAGAAAAAATCATGAGTGAATTTCAAGAGAATAAAATTCAAATTCTAATTAGTACAACCGTCATTGAAGTAGGAGTTGATGTAACCAATGCGACCATGATCGTAATTTTTAATGCCGAACGTTTTGGTTTATCGCAATTACATCAATTACGAGGAAGAGTTGGTCGTAATGAATTACAAAGCTATTGTTTACTTGTTTCAAACTATGATAAAGAACGATTACAAATTTTAACAAAAGTATCAGATGGGTTTCAGATTAGTGAAGAAGATTTTCGTTTACGTGGAAGTGGAGATTTTTTTGGAGTAAGACAAAGTGGTGACATGAGTTTTCAATTAGCAGATATTTATAAAGATTTTTCAATTGTCAAACATGCCAAAGAAGATGCAGAATTATTTAGACAAAATAAAATATATTTTGATTTTGAGGAAGAAAAACGCTTTACAGAATTTGAAAAAAGCATTGTTCATTTAGATTGACTTTTTATTGAAAATTTAGTAAACTTAGTCTAGCGTGATAGTAGTCACGCGCTTGAGACTCTTACCGACGAATGTGAGTGGTCTCAACCAAAACCCCCTGAAGGAGCCGAAAGGCTCCACTTTTTGTTGATATCAAAGGGTTTGTAGCCTTTAAAATATATTTTAGGTACCCAACTAGGTACCCAAAGACTT
This sequence comes from uncultured Mycoplasmatota bacterium, assembly GCA_949288035.1. GTDB lineage: Bacteria > Bacillota_I > Bacilli_A > RF39 > UBA660 > UMGS2016. The sequence goes on along the minus strand of CASEIJ010000047.1, from coordinate 62,615 downwards.
GAAAAAGTCTTTTTTTATTACAAATAACTATTTTAAATGATTCATCATATTAACAATATCATCCATTTTATTTTTAAATAGGTGAGAATAAGTATTTAATGTTTCATCAATTTTAGCGTGCCCTAAGTATTTAGCAACAATCATAATATTAGCACCATTATTAATGAGTAAAGATGCACAAGAATGTCTAAAATCATGAATTCTAATTTGTTTTAAACCAGCATTCATTGCATTTTTATTTTTTCTTTTTCTAAGAACATCTGGGTGTAGTGGAGAAACATCACCAACGACAAACCATTTTTGATTAAAGTTATAATATTTAGAAACTTGTTTTTTATATTCTTTTAAATGATCTACTAAAATATCTGGCATTGGTATTGTTCTAGTAGAGGTACGAGTTTTAGGAGTAGTAATCTTCCAATAACCACCATCGCCATTTTCATTTACAACATTTTTAACGATAGATAAAGTCTTATCTTCAAAATCAATGTTATCCCAAGTAAGACCTCTAAGTTCTCCTCTACGAAGACCACAATAATATAATATTTCAAATACACAAATAAACTTTAAATCATCTTCACAAGCAATAAACTTTTTAAATTCTTCATAAGTGTAATAATCCATTTCCTTTGGTACAGCGTTAGGATCAGTAAACTTTTCCATTCTGTTATACACAGAAGTGAAATTAAAGTCATGCCATTTCGTACCATAGTTCAATATTTCTTTTAAAAATTTATGATAATGATTTTTAGTTTTAACAGCAACTGGTTTATTGGAAATCATAGTACGCCATTTTAAATAATGAGTAATATTAAAATCTCTTACTTTTACTTTTTCTAGCATCTTTAAAGAAGTAATTCTTTCACGATATGTTCTCATGGTTGTAGATTTGCCTTTATCTGATTTATAAGCGTAAAATTCTTCATATAAATCTTTAAAAGTCATGTCTGTAACATTAATTTCTTTTTTCTCAACTTTAGACATAAAATTTTGTTCGGCTTTAACAGCTTCATTTCTAGTCGCAAACTTTTTAGATTTATATTTTTTTCTAGTTCCACCACTTAAATATAAAGAATTATAAAATATCCACCTGCGACCATCTTTAGTTGCTTCTTCTTTACTTACTTGTTTAACAGCCATATAATCCTCCTTTACTGGCCACACAAATAAATCAATCATGCGAGCCAATTGTATAACAAAATAAAATGTCTTACTAGTTTACGATTAGTTGTTACTCATCTCTTTTAAGTAATCAATATTAATTTTTAAATAAGCTACCACTTCACACATAGGTAATAAACCTTTTGGAAGTAGGTAGCCTTTTTCTTCACAAAGTGTTTTTATTTCTTTCTTCAACTTGAAAGCATTATTAATTCCAAGATTAGATAATTTCATTAAATCATCCAAATTACACCATTGTTTAGAAATTAATTCTAATGTTTCTTTAGCATTCATTATTCATCATCCTTTCCGCATATTTCGTTTATCATTTTCTGAAGTTCTAATTGTTCTTCTTTAGTAGTAGGAATCGATTCACATCTTTTTCCGTTCCATAACATAATTCCATCGATATCATAACTAATAACTTGATTTAGTATATCTTCTTTAGTTTCTACACCATTAATTTCCGTAGCATGTATATAGTTTTGTCTATATCCATTTTTATCTAAATAACCTTTAGGAATACCTTTTACAACAATTTCAAAATTGGTATCAAGAATATATTTATTGGCAATTGTTTTAGATATTCTAGCACTAAAAAAGGATGGATAATTTTTTAACTTTCCATCCTTATCTTTAAAATATTCATCTTTCGATATATCAAACCAAATATATTTTTCATCAACATTATTCTTGATATTAATTATTTTACCATGAACTAAAATATAATTATTTATTTTCATTAAAACCTCCCCAAGACCTCATCTTGCAAGATCTTGTAATTATATTGTTAATTTATATATTTAACTTATTTATTATGTAAGAAATATAGTTCTACATATATAGAAATTATTTTCTAAGTAATTAGAACTTTATTTCTAATATAGATTCTTCGTTTAAAGCTATTACCATTAATAATAGTTATATAATTGTTATCAGCTAAATATTTTAGTAGGTTAGTAATAGTTCTTGTTGAACAACCCAATTGCTTAGCATAATACTTATTTGTTCCATAAGCATAACCTAATTGTCTAGCATTAGAATTTAAAATACCTAGAAGTAACATTGCACTTCTAGGTATTTTAGAATTAATTAAATGTGTTGGAACCATCACAAAGTTATCCATAAACGCTCCTTCCTATAAAACAAAAAAGAGAAGTCATAAACTTCTCAAAATTTAATTTGTTTCATTAAATTTTATAATTTTTGCTATTCTACTATATTTTAACATAGCAAGTTAGTAAATCAATACCCCAAATTATCTCGTTTTATATACCAAAAAACATTCAAGAAACTTTCCAAATTTTATATTTTTATTTTCAAAAAATTACCTATTTTTTCCCCAATGGGGAAGAAGTTATCGCTTATTTTTATAAATTTAAGTTATTAGCAAGCAATGGAAATGTATAGTACTTGGGGATTTGCTATAATTTCCTATGATGGAGGTCCATACCCGTTTAGTGATGTTATAAGTATTGTTATTAAAGTAGAATAAAAAATAATTGTATTAGTGTTCTATGAAAAAATAATCATTGATGGTATAATGTTAAATGTATGAAAAATCTTGTACAGGAGGAGTAACATGGGAAGTAAAATTAAAGTTGTTTCACTATTTTCTGGAATCGGTGGCTTTGAAAAGGGATTAGAAAAATCTAATTTAAATTATGAAATTGTTTTTGCTTCAGAAATTGATAGCTTTGCCATAAAGACTTATGGATATAATTTTTCTTTAAAAAATATGCATGGAGATATAAAACAAATCAATGAAAAAGATATTCCAGATCATGATTTGCTATGTGCTGGTTTCCCATGTCAATCTTTTTCAGTAGCAGGAAAAAGAAAAGGATTTAATGATATAAGAGGAACACTTTTTTTTGATATAATAAGAATAATAAAAGAAAAAAAACCTAAATATATATTATTAGAAAATGTAAAAAATCTTATAAGTCATAATAATGGTAATACTATAAAAACAATTTTGAGAAATATATCAAAATGTAATTATACATTTGATATTACTGTTATAAATTCTAATGAGGCTGGCGTTCCACAAAGTAGAGAACGGACATATATTGTTGGGGTATATAATCATAAAACAGAAAAGTTTGAAACAGATAAAAGAAATCAAAAAATTAATGAAATTAAGAAATGGGCTAATGAAAATAAATTAATGACAATGAATTTTTTTAATAATGTCTCATTTAATGTAAAGACAAAATATATTAGTGATATCTTAGATGAAAAAGTTGATAGTAAATACTATTTAAATACATTTAAAGTGAATAAATATTTAAAAGGAATTAATAAAAAAGAACTTATGTCTAAAAAGCAAAGAAAAATAATTAAACAATTTGATTTACCAAAAGAAATCCATAATGATTTAGACAGACAAAGAAGAGTATATTCAATAAATGGGATATCTCCGACACTATTAGCTAGATCTGATAGCCCTAAAATAATAATTACTGATATGAATGAATTTAGAATAAGAAAATTAACTCCATATGAAGCTTTAAGAATTCAAGGATTCGATAAAAAATTTGTAAACAATGTAAAGAAAAATGGTATGAGTGATACTCAATTATATAAGCAGGCAGGAAATGCAGTTAGCCCACCAGTAATTACTCAAATAATAAATAGTATGATGGAGGAATTCTATGAAAAAGTTTAAATTTATAGATTTATTTTGTGGTCTAGGTGGATTTAGAATAGCAATGGAGAAAAACGGTGGAAAATGTGTGTTCTCTTGTGATAATAATCTTGATGTTTGTAAAGTATATGAAAAGAATTTTAATGAAAAATCTTATGGAGATATCACAATAGTAGACGAAAAAAAAATACCTAAATATGATGTTCTTTGTGCCGGCTTTCCATGTCAACCTTTTAGTATAGCAGGTAAAAGAATGGGATTTAATGATTCAAGGGGAACAATGTTTTTTGAAGTTGCCAGAATAATAAAATATACTAAACCTAAAATTGTATTTTTAGAAAATGTAGCAGGTATAGTCAGCCATGATTCCGGAAGAACTATTACAGTAATAATAAATACATTAGAAGAATTAGGCTATGTGGTTAATACAAAAGTAATGAATGCTAAGGATTATGGGATTCCACAAAATAGAAATCGCTGGTATTGTGTAGCAATAAGAAAAGATACATATAATAAACCATTTAAGTTCCCGGAGAAATGTGAATTGAAATACACTTTAGAAGATATTATAGAACCTAAAAAGATAAAAGAATATCAATCATCCCCTATTGCCATTACTAATATAAATAAATTTCTTAATAATTATAAAAAAAGTAATAGATATATGAAAGGAAAATATATAATTGCTAATGAAATAAGAGCTTCAAAATGCAACTTTAGAAGTGATGGTATATCTCCGTGTTTAACAGCAAAAATGGGAACAGGTGGAAATAATATACCGGTTGTTGTAAAATATAGTAGGAAATTAACTGAAAAAGAGTGTTTAAAAATAATGGGCTTTCCAGAAACATATAAGATTAAAAAAAATAATATGCAGTCTTATAAACAAATAGGTAATAGTGTTGTAGTTCCCTTAATAACTGAAATAGGAAAGAATTTTATGGAATATTTGTAGGTGATAAAATGAATAGACTAATTGGAAGCAATAAACATGGCAATAAAAATGAGTTGAACATTGTACAGGCACTAAAGGATAAAAAAGTTTCAGATTTAAATAATAACCTAAAGGAGTTTATTAAATATATTGCTAAAGATAACAATATAAATATTAATAATACTACCGAAATCAATGCAATGTATGAACCTAATACTAAATTAAAGCAAGACTTCTATTTGTATATAAATGAAAATGAATATGCCATTAGTTTAAAAATAGGAAGTGGAAATAGTGTACATCAAGAAAAATGCGAAGATTTTGTAGCATATATAAAAAATAATCTTTTGGCGCCGGATGAAGTATGTAATGATTTTCGATTTTTCTTATGGGCTGATGGTACATTAGATGGTTCTGGTTCCAAAGAAAAAGATTCTGATGGAAATATCATGTCTAGATTCACTTCAAAAGAATTTCGTGAAAAATATCCAGCAAAATTTGATAATTTACAAAAATTTTTAAATAATAATCAAGTACAATTAATAAAACGCTTCCTTTTTATAGGAAGACATAATAGTAGAGTAGATTATATTTACCATGGTAGTGTAGATAATGGTTTTTGGGTTTCTGCTAAAGAAATTATTAATTTTAATATTAAAGAAAGTAATGGCAAAGGATTACATGTTGGTAAATTATCATTACAAGCATGGAATATATCAAAGAAAGGAAATACTGAACATAAACGTGGCCAATTACAAGTTAAATATTCAAAAATGGAGTCAGACTTCTTTTCACTTATGAAAAGGAATATATCTAATGTTAATACTTTTTTAGGAGATAAGGAAGAATTTGATATTTCAAGAAGGTTTAATAAAAATAAGAAGTCACCTATATGGCATGAAATAACAAATGGATTAGAGAACTTAGACAATATATATATGATTAAAGTATCAAACAGAGTTTTATCCCATTTAAGTAACAAAAAAGTTTATCCAAAAGCAGATGCATATTTAGTACGATCAAATTTTTCACAAGAGTATTTATTAGAAAAAGAATATTCTTTAGATGAAAATGATTTAGTAGGAAAGAAATTTGACATTATAGATAATACTGGGGTTTCTGTTAAAATAGAAGGATCAACCGGATACACAATTCAAAAATTAACACATGATTCCTTTATAAAAGCATTTTCTGATATATTGGAAGAACCTGATTATATTTTTTTAGCGTTACTTCTTTATAGTAATGAAAAAGAAAAATTTAAAAATGATGATATGATAGAGATGCTAACTATTGATAAAGATAAAGTTACTTCTTATTATATTGATGAAATTGGGGAGATGTTAGATTTAAATAATGTTACAGATTTATCAAAAATTAGAAAATGGGCCCAACAAGAGCTAAAAGATTCTATAAAAAATAATATTTCAATTTATGAATCTTTATTTACAGGTTCAGATTGGTTTGATGAACCTTATGTAGCACATTTTATTTACCTAAATAAAAAAATTACAATTAATCGTTTGACTGATTTTTCTATAACTACCGGATCTGGTCGTAGCAAAGGGAAGTATTCAATAGAAATTAAACCTATAATAGAAAAGGAAGATAGTAAGGTTTAAACGTATCAGATTATATTATGTACAAATTTATTGAAAAAAATGGAAAAAATGTTAATATATTACATAAACAAAGTGCTAGTAAAGGCTTTACAGAAGTATTTATTTGCACTTTTTTGTTAGGAGGAGTTAAAATGATAGAACAAATTTATATAAAAAATTTTAAAGCATTTGAAAAAGAAACGATACCAATTGAAAAACATAATATCATAATAGGAGAGAATGATGCTGGTAAGTCTACTATTTTACAAGCACTTGATATATTTTTTAATCAAGAAAAAATTGATAAGGTATTTGTTAGAGATACTAGTCTTCCAGTAGAAATTGGGATATTGTTTAATAATAATTTTTATAAAAAGATTTATAGTGGTGCATCATATAAATTGAGCTCGCAACCAGAAAATATATCAAACTTAGATTATTTTAGATATATTTATATTCCTGTATCGGTATATGATCCTAAAAATATATTAAATCAATTAGCAATTTCTAAAGCGTTATCTACTACACCATCAGAATTGATTGATAAATTGAAAGAAATCGTCCAAAAATCAGTTGACGATGTGATTGAAAGCATTGATTCTGAATTATTAATTATAAACGATGAAAAAACAGACATAGTTGGCAAAGAAGCTTTTAAATATGATGCTGCTATAAAATATTCAATTACAAGTGATGGCATACCAGTGGAAGCGAGGGGAAGTGGATTCCAAAAAAATTTAATGTATGCACTGTTGGTTGGTAATAGTTACGATAATGTTATTTTAGGTATTGATGAGATTGAAAATTCATTCTCAATAAATAATTGCAATAACATGATTAAAGAATTACAATCAAAAATAGGGCAAACACTAATAAGTACTCATTCTGTAACTGTTTTAGAAGTATCAAATGATTCTAATACAATCCCTTTATATACAGACAAATATGACAATATATCAAAATTATTAGATGCACTTGATAGTACAGATTCTAAAATATACTTACTAGTAGAAGGTAAATTCGATTTGCCTTGGTATAAAAAAAGTCTTAGTTTGTTAGGAGTATTATCAAATTATATTCTATTACCAGCAGGTGGAGAAAGTAATGCAGAATCCTTAAAAAAAGCTTTAGAAGCACATGGAAAAAAGTGTATTATAATAAAAGATGGTGATACAAATGATGAATGTTCTATACAAAAAGATTGTATTGAGCTATATGTTCCATTAAGTGATCTAAATAGAATATTAAATGTTAATTTAACAAAGGTACCAAATAATAAAAAGGACTTTTTTGATCAAACTGTTATAGAAGAAGAAAGGAATGAAGATTCTGTTAAAAGAATATTGGCATCACATGTTGATGAATTTCTTAAACAAGATAATCCATTAATTACAGAAGTAGCACAATTTTTAAATATTGATGACAAGCAGTAAGATATTAAAGATTAATAGTATAAATTTAAACTTTATTATTATTTAGTAGTAATATGATGTTTAATTTTTTTAATTTAATATAGTGTTATTTTTAGGAACCCAAAAGTTCTCACAAAGAATTAGGTACCCAGCTAGGTACCAAAAGTATTAAAAATAGTCATTATATAGTTAAAAGTGAACATGAATAAAATACTTATTTTATAAGGGATTATACAATAATTATAAACTTGCATGACTAATTTTATTTGACCCCCTGAAGGAGCCATATGGCTCCACTTTTTTTGTTTATATCAGAAGAACTAGTTTCTTATTGATAAGTTTTTTTATTGAATAAAATATATTTTTATAATTAAATTTTAAGTATATGTTTTTAGTTGAAACGATTGTAATATAATGAGCATATAAGTGGTAGAATATATAATGATTTTTTATCAAAAAATATTACTCAATGTAAATTAGTAAATATATTAGAACTTAGTAGAGTTCAAATTTGCAATATAAAAGACGGAGAAATTTATGAAGAAAGTTTTTGATTAATTGTAATGAATTTAATTTCATTCGACAATTAAATAAAAAAAATATAGTATAATACTTAAAAGGAGATGATTCGTTTGGAAAAAGTTGAAACAATAAACACTATTGAATAATTAAAAAGGTATTAAACAGAAACTAATAAAATTGAAGCCAAAAAAGCCTTGGATGGTTTTCCTAAGAAATGTTATGATACTATTTCAAGTTTTTCCAATAATATGGTGAAATTATTATATTTGGTGTAAATGAAGAAAATAAATTTAGTATAGATGGTGTTTATGACTTAAATGATTTGCAAAAGAAAGTATCATCTATTTGCAGTGATTCTATGGAACCAGCAGTTAGACCTGATATATTACCATTCGATTATGAAGGAAAAAATTATTGGCTGTAAAAATAGATGAAATAGCTCAAAATAAAAAACCTTGTTACTATAAACCCAAAGGATTACAAAAAAGATCTTATATAAGAATAGGCGATAGAGATGAACCGATGACTGATTATGAAATATATTCTCTTCAAAGTTATAATGATCATATATTTGAAGATAAAAGGCCTACCAGAGGTGCAACAATAAATGACTTAAATAATGAATCGTTAAATAGTTATATTGATAAAATAAAGATAGAAAAACCTCATTTTGCCAAAAATGATTTTGAAAAAAGTTTAAAATTATGTGGTATTATTGACACAAGCGATAATCAAGCGTATCCAACTTTAGCCGGTACAATGATATTTGGTGAATTTCCACAAAGTTTTTATCCACAGCTGTTTGTTGCATGCGTTGTGGTTCCTGGAAATGAACTTGGAGATACAGGAGAATTTGGTGAAAGATTTATTGATAATAAACGAGTTGAAGGAACAATAGAAGAAATGCTTGAAGGGACTATGAATTTTTTAAGAAGAAATATGAAAATAAGTGTAATCATTAATTCTAATGGTGAAAGAATTAATAGAACTGAATACCCAATGGAAGCGTTAAGAGAGGCCGTAGCAAATTCATTAATTCATAGAGATTATAGTACTCAAACAGAAAATGCATATGTATCAGTCAATATGTATAACGATAGAATAGAAATTATTAATCCCGGTAATCTATATGGTACAAATAAATTAGAAAAATTAGGAACAGCTACTACTATGGAATCTAGAAATCCTACAATTGTAAGGATTTTAGAAGAAAAAGGATCTGTAATTGAAAATAGGCACTCTGGAATACCAACAATGAAAAGAGAAATGAAAAAATATGGATTACCGGAACCTGAATTTTACGAAGAAAGAGATAGCTTTAAAGTTATATTTAGAAATACTCCAATTACTGAAAATTCACAAACAGGTGCACAAAACATGGAACATATTACAATAGATGAATTAAAAGCAAAAGTCTTAAATTATTGTAAGATACCAAAGTCATCAAAAGAAATAAGGGAATATGTCGGATTATCATCTAAAACATATGTTGCCGATAGTATTATTAAACCATTATTAAAAGCGGGTATGCTTGAATATACAAACAAGAGAAGTATTAATGCAAGAAATCAAAAATACATTACTGTTAAAAAATAAAAAAATTAACAGTATTACTTTGATTAGCTATTTGTTAATAGATAAAATTTTATTTTTAAAATTAATATCTTTGCAGGTATGTTTCTAATTTTTTTACACTTTAAATCACAATAATATATTTGCATTATGATGTTTATTTAAAGGGGTTATATAATATTCATAAAATCGCGTGATTGATTTTATTTGACCCTTTGATGGAGCCTTATGGCTCCACTTTTTTGTTATGCAAATGTACCCATTATTCAAATTGATTAGAAAATGACAATCAAGTGAAATGGTAATTGTAAGAATACTAGTCGTTTTTTTGTGTAAAACAAATGTTTTATAGATTGTTTTATAAAAAAAGTTATGCTATAATTAAATAATAAGAGTAAATAGGAGGGTATTTATGGATAAAGAATTAAATCAAACAGTAACTGAAACAGAAGAAAACGAAAAAATAATGATTAAGGGAGAAGATGGAAGTGAGAAGCTTGCAGATGTTCTTTTATATTTTACGTTAAAAGAAAATGGAAAAGATTATATCATTTATACTTTTAATGAGAAAGATAAAAATGGTATGGTGGTAGTATATTCATCTCGAGTTGAAAGTGATCCAAATAACCCAGATGATATTCGTATTACTGGTCTTGATACTGAAGAAGAATGGGCTAAGATTAAAGATATAATGCGTAAAGTAATTAAAGCAAATGGGGAGTGATATAAATGCCAGAAACAACAATTAACGGCCGTAATTTTGAAAATGAAACAGAAAGAAGACTATATCAAGAAGCGCTTGATATGGTAAATGGCAATGAAAGTGATATTCATGAAGATACTTTAAGAAGTGTAGTGGATCGTCATAACAATGAAGATATTTTTCGTGAAGCGAGTAATTTAGCGCATGCTTTAGGATTTACAAATTACGAAGCAGAATTAAATGAGCAATATGATTTAATTCGTAATTTAGAAGCAGCTGCATCTAAAGATGAATCAGAAGTTACAAAAGTATTATTAAATGATCGTGATCAGACAAGAGGATTATCTAATGAGGAACATCTGAGTCGCTATGAGAATGCTTTGCGTCGTGCAGGTTTTACAGAGGAGCAGATTAAAAGTATCATGGAAGAATACCAGATGATTAATCCTACATTTACCGTTGAAGAGCCTGAAAAAGAAGTAGCAAAAGAAGAAAAGCCAGTCGTTGTAAAAGATGAAGATAAAAATAAGAAAAAGGTAGGAATATCTGAAGAAAATAAAATTCGTTTGACAGCACATGGTTCACAAACGAAGTTAGATGAAGCAGAATTATTATTAAGAACAGTATCATTTTCAAATAAAAGAGTGAATAAAAGAAATATTTGGACGGATAGTTCACAACTTAAGAAGAGTAAATCAGTACAAGCAGATTGGGAAAAACAATTAGCTAAGTTAGAAAAATATGTAGAAGGAATGAAACCGTCTCAAAGAGAAACATATAAAATAACTCTAGAAAAAATAAAACGAGGAATCGATAAAAACAAAGATTTAATGGAAGCTGTGGAAATAAGAGAGTTTGGAAAACAACCAGATGGTAGTTATAAAAAGGGTCGTGTTGAGTTAAGAAATGAAAACAAATTAGGTTTAAAGGCAATTAAATTAAATCTTTTAAATTGGCCTAGAAGACAATTGAGAAATATTTGGTATAAATTAACGGGACAAAATGTAGAATTAGAACAACAAGATCCTACTAAGATAGAAAATGCAACTGCTAAGTTATCTCAGATTGAACAAGAAAAACAAGAAGTAATTAATAAAATTAATACAGTTAGTAGATATTGTTTAAAAATTACACATATGGGAATTGCCATTCAACATACAACTTTAGAAGAAATGCAAAAGTATTATGATGATGCAACTGAACTAATTCAATCTATTAATGAATGTAGTCCTGATGTAAAAGCTTTAATTGGAGATCGTATTGAACACGTAACCGCTAAATATCAAGATATGAAAGAAAAATATGTTAAGTATATTCAAGGAAATGTAGCTGTTGTTGAGACAGAATTAAATAAACTTCATGCAAGTATTGGTGATGATCAAGAACATGATATTAAAAAAGAACAAAGTATGTTAGAGCTAGTTCAAAAATTATATCCATCATGTTCTATGACTATGGATGATCAACAAAAAGAACAAATGAGCAACAGTATTAAAAAAGCAGAAGCAGAGTTAAATAATAAAGCAATTTATTTAAAATATAAGGAATTATTTGAAAGAACAAATGGACTTGTTCGTCTTAATCCAGAAATGGCTTTAAATAAAATAGATTCAATTTTAGGTCAATTAAAAAATGAATCCTTTGCAGATGCTGTGAAATATAATAAGAATGATTTAATTACTTTCTTTGAAGAAGAAAAAAATAAAATGATGAATATTCAACCTGAGAAAAAAGAGGGAAAGACAGAAGTAAAACAATCTGAGGAAACAAAAGTTGAAAGTCCAAATATAATTACAGTAGAGCCAGAAAAAGAAGTTGTTCAAACAGGAATGGAACAAACACAACCAGAAATGGTTCAAAAAGTGGAAAAAACAAATCCGACTCCAGAATTTTTGTTAGATAAGCAAGTAAAAACTGTCTTTGCTCGTCAGAAGCAACAAATTGATGATCAAGCACAAAAGATTCAAGAACAAAATGAAAAGATTCAAGAACAAAATGAAATTATTGCAAATCTACAAAAACAATTAGCAGAAGTAAAGGCACAAGAAACACTTCAAACTCAGAAAAAAGAAGCTGAAAATAATATGATGTCAACGATTGCTGATATCAAAAAGGAAGCTCGTGAGTTAGGAACGCAGAAGACTCATTTAGAATGGGAGATTAATTCTTTAAAAAGTGGAATTTCTTATTTAGATGAAATTGAAAATATGCCAATGGTTCAAAATGAACTAAGTAAGATTACTGATAAGAAAGAAAAGATAGAGCGTCTTCATCAATTAGCAGAAGGATATGCGGAAAAGAAAAACAAAGAGCAAATTGAACAAAAAGAAAAAGAATTAGGTGAAGTTGCTAGTAAATTACAGAATTTAGATGATCAAATTACAAAATTCAGTACAAATTATCAAACAATGGTATCAGATGTTGATGAAATTAAGAAAAAAGCCGAAGAAGAAAGACAACAAAAAATTGATGATTTTGGAAACGATTTAAAATCATTCGAACAACAAAAGAGGGATGAACAAAAACAAGCATTAGAAAATGCGAGAGTAAATATTGATGATTTATTTGCATCCATGGAAGAAAACGAAAAAGGAAAAAGTCTTTAGTTCAATCTATTGTATAAAAAGTAATAAATTGCACAACTTAAAAATAATGAGGTGATCATATGAAACATGCTCCTTCATTATTTTTTTTGTTATGTCTTTGTATGTTATTCTATGTTAGTATAAAAGAAACCAATGCGACAGAAACAGTAGTAAAAACGCTTTCGAATGATCATTCTGAACGTAGTTATCAAATCGATTTAACACGTGGTAATTGGACTTTAAAAGATTTAGATATTTATTTTCCAGTAAATCGGTTTCAAGTTTTAGAAATATCTGATGGTTTATTTTGGTATCCTGTTTTTGATAGAACGTCTTTAAGACAACAAGTGATTGATATATATCGAAAGAAAGGGATGGAAACAGAAGCTTGGAATAAGGAGTTACACTCTATTAAATTAAATTATGTCATAGTGGTAACAGAAGAAGAAAATATCAAGAGATTGATGAAACAATATGCATGGATTGAATACACTTAAAGCAAGAATTTTCTTGCTTTTTGTTGTATGGATGAACTTTTGTAGTATAATGTAAGTAGGGTGATACTTTATGTTTTATGTTTGGTTAGCTGTTGTGATTGTTCTTGCTATCATTGAAGCAATCACCATAAATTTAACTACAATTTGGTTTGTAATCAGTGGTCTTGTTTCATTAATTATCTCTTTTATGATTGATAGTATTCTTATACAATTTGCTGTCTTTGTTCTTCTAGGTCTTGTCTTATTGATCTTTACGAAACCTATTTTTGTAAAATGGTTTGGTCCAAAACACGAGAAAACAAATTTAGATAGAATTATTGGAATGAGGGGCTATGTGACAGAAACAATTCTTACGGATCGCGCAGGTGCTGTAAAAGTAGATGGCAAAGAGTGGACGGCAATCAGTCAAACAAAGATTGAAAAAGATAGCCCGGTTATAATAAAAAAGATAAAAGGTGTCAAGCTTGTTGTTGAACCGATGATAAATAAGTAAGGAGGAAAGATATGAATATTTTAATTATTATACTTATTTTATTAGTGGTAATGATTTTCTCGTGTATTAAAGTGGTACCACAGGCTAGTACTTATGTTATAGAACGTATTGGTTCTTATTATGTAACATGGACCAATGGATTGCATTTTAAATTACCATTTATTGATCGCGTTGCAAACCGTGTCTCATTAAAGGAAATTGTAAAAGATTTTGCTCCTCAACCAGTAATTACCAAAGATAATGTTACAATGCAAATTGATACAGTGGTATATTTTCAAATTACGGATGCGAAATTATATACATATGGTGTTGAAAATCCAATTGCTGCAATTGAAACATTAACTGCTACGACATTGCGTAATCTAATTGGAGATTTAGAGTTAGATCAGACACTGACAAGTCGTGATTTGATCAATTCTAAAATGCGTTCTATATTAGACGAAGCAACGGATCCTTGGGGAATTAAAGTAAATCGTGTTGAAGTAAAAAATATTATTCCCCCACGTGATATTCAAGAAGCAATGGAAAAGCAGATGCGTGCAGAACGTGAGCGTCGTGAGAAAATATTACAAGCAGAAGGGGAGAAGAAATCAAGTATTTTAATTGCTGAAGGAGAAAAAGAAAGTGCAATTTTAAGGGCAGAAGCTAAAAAAGAGAGTCAAATTCGTATTGCCGAAGGGGAGGCAGAGGCTTTACTAAAAATAAAAGAAGCAGAAGCAAAAGGAATTGAACTTTTGAAAAATGCGAAAGCAGATCAATCTGTTTTAACACTAAAAAGCTTAGAGTCATTAGAAAAGATGGCAGATGGACAGTCTACAAAAATTATTGTACCATCTGATTTACAAAATGTAGCAACCCTTGGTACTACGATTCAGGAGATGTTAGATAGTCATGGAAAAAACAAATAAGATAAAAGCGATTTTTAAAATCATTGGATGGCCAATTTTATTTGGAATCGGTCAGCTTCTTATCACTGGTGTTTTGTTTTTTGTTGTTGGATGGATTAAACCGATTTCATTTACTGATTTTGAGTTACAAGATCGTATGAAAACGATTTTATTTCCAGCTACACTTTGTTCATTTGTTCTTTTTTTACCATTATTTTTAAAAAAATATAAGAATGAGAAAATACATGCATTTCAATTGAGAAAAAATAAAATATTATATTATATATTATTTGGTATTGTGACTTCACTTGTTATTAATGTTTTCTTTTTAAAGCTGGAACGAATGATTCCTATTCCATCTACATTGCATCAAGTAGAAGTATCTTATGATTGGTATTATGTAGGTAGAGTTATTAGTACAGCTTTATTTGGGCCAATTTTAGAAGAGTTATTATTTCGTGGCTTTTTATATCAAGAAGCAAAAAAATGGATGAAACCGATGCGTGCTATTTTATTTATTACGGTTCTTTTTACATTGTGTCATGTAACAGTATATAGTTTTTTAACAGCCATTGTTACAAGTTTCCTTGTATTAGATGCCTTGGAAAAAGAAAAGTCTTTAGCAGCACCGATGTTATTTCACATATTTTTAAACCTTACATCAATCCTTTTAATACCATTGATTGTAAGATATCAAACAATCATGTTAGATATTTTATTTATTGTTTCCTTAGTTTGTTTTGTTGTACTATATCATTTACAGAAGTGGAAAGTAAAAGAAAAGTGATTTTCTTATTTGAAATCACTTTTTTTATGGAATAATTGCGTGTAATTCTTTTCGTCTTTTATAAATCATGGTATAATTAATGTGGTGAATAATAGTATGAACAAAATAAAAGGTGTTCACATTCACAGTATTACATATGGAAATCCACAGGGTCAAGATGTTGTTTTACTGCATGGATGGGGACAGAATATTGAAATGATGAAACCAATTGGAGATGCTTTGCAAAAAGATTATTTGGTGACGATCATCGATTTACCAGGACATGGTATGTCTGAGGAACCACACACCGCATGGCAGTTAGATGATTTTGTTGAAATGTTGAAACAGTTATTAGATGAATTAAAAATAAAAAAACCAATTCTAATTGGTCACTCTTTTGGAGGGAAACTAAGTTTGTTATATGCAAGTCGTTATCCGGTTTCTAAATTAATTTTATTTGGTAGTCCATTTCAAAAAAAGGTAAAAAAGGAAACGGCTAAAATGAAATTGTTAAAATCGTTGAAAAAGGTACCAGTTTTAAATCAGTTTGAAGAATATGCGAAAAAACATATTGGTAGTCGAGATTATCGTAATGCGAGTCCGATTATGAGACAAGTGTTAGTGAATCATGTGAATTGTGATATTACAGAGGATATAAAAAAGATTCAATGTCCAACAATTATTATTTGGGGTACCAATGATGCTGAAGTGCCTTTAGAAGATGCATATGTATTAGAATCTTTATTACCAGATGCGGCAGTAATAGAATATGAAGGATGTACGCATTATGCCTATCTAGAAGATTTAGGAAGAACCGTACGCATTATTAAGAATTTTTTAGGAAGTGAGTAATCATTATGAATGTATTATTTTTATTATCGTTTATTCCATTTTTTATGTATATGTATTTTGTATCATTAAAAAGTATTCATATGTTACAATTAAATTTTTATGATGAAAATCATAGATATCTAAAATGGTTGATGAAGAATCCTACTAAAGTATTTTTAACAGTAGATATGTTTTTCATAATATTTGCTGTATTTGTAGGAATGCCTGCTAAAATTTGTATGGCTTTATTTGCACTTTTCTATCTTGTTGTGTTATATCAAAATTATCGTGCTACAAAAAAAGAACAAGTAAAGATTAAACTAGCCATTACTTCTCGTGTCAAACGTTTATTAGTAACAATTACCATCATTTACTTTATTCCATTTATTGGTTTTTATCTAGGTTATATGGAAGAGTATTTAGGAATTTATTATTTCATGATGGGAGCTTTAGTTTATATTAACTACTTTGTAGTAATGGTAGCCAATATTATAAATATACCGGTTGAACATCAAGTATTCTTATATTATAAAAGAAAAGCAAAAAAGAAATTAAAGGAAATGCCAAATCTTAAAAAGATTGGAATTACTGGTAGTTATGGAAAAACAAGTTGTAAAAATATTTTAAATGATATTTTAAATGTTGAATTTATTTCTAGTACGACCCCGAAAAATTATAATACGACTTATGGAATGATTTTAACGGTCAATAATTATTTAGATAAATTTAATGATATATTTATTGCTGAGATGGGGGCTTTTCAACGTGGCGATATTAAGAAAATCTGTGATTTTGTGAAGCCACAATATGGTATTTTAACGAAAATTGGAACTGCACATTTAGAATCTTTTGGTAGTCAAGAAAATATTCAAAAAGGAAAGTTTGAATTAATTGAGTCACTTCCAAGTGATGGAATTGCTGTTTTAAATCGTGATGATGAATTACAAGTTTCTTACCATTTAAAAAATAAATGTCGTGTTATTTGGATTGGAATTGATGCTGAAGATGCGGATGTTCGGGCAACCAATTTAAAGTTTGATTACCGTGGTACAAGTTTTGATTGTCATTTTAAGGGAGATAAAAATACATATCACTTTGAAACTTGTTTACTTGGTAAGAATAACGTGTATAATATTTTAGGTGCGTTAGCACTTGGTGAAGCGTTTGGAATTTCAAAAGAAAAATTAATTGTTGGTGTTAAAAAAGTAAAACCAATTGCCCATCGTCTAGAATTAAAAAAGATGGGAAATATAAATTTAATTCGTGATGATTATAATTCGAATCCAGTTGGGGCTAAGGCGGCTCTTGATATGTTAAAATTAATGCCAGGAAAAAGAGTGATTGTAACACCAGGTATGATTGAATTAGGAAGTCGTGAATATGAGTTAAATTTAGAATTAGGACGTCAAATTGCAAAGGTATGTGATGAAGTTATTTTAGTAGGGGAACATCAGACCAAACCAATTCAAGAAGGATTACAATTAGAAGATTATCCTGAGAAAAAAATTCATATTATTAATAATGTTGTAATCGCATATCAATTATTACAGCAAATGAAAGAATCTGGAAAAGATCTTTATGCATTGTTTGAAAATGATTTACCAGATCAATATAATGAGAAATAGAAAGAAGTGTTAAAATGAAAATTAAAGTTGGAGTCATTTTTGGAGGAGCTACTGTAGAACATGAGGTAAGTATTATCTCTGCCATTCAAGCAATTGAAAATATGAATCGTGATAAATATGAGGTAATTCCTATCTACATTGATAAAGATAGACAATGGTATACAGGTAAATTACTAACTGATATTTCTTTATATCAAGATTTTGAAGATTTAAAACGTTATGCGAAACCTGTTGTTTTATATAATAAAAAAGGAAAGTTTTATCTACAATCTTTAGGGTTCTTTAAAAGAAATATTGCTGAATTAGATATTGCCTTTCCGATTGTGCATGGAAATAATGCGGAAGATGGTACGTTAGCTGGTTATTTAGATACAGTAGGAATTCCATATGTAGGAAGTCATGTATTAGGAGCTGCTATGGGACAAGATAAAGTCGTTATGAAACAAGTATTAGATGCGGCAGATTTACCAATTGTAGATTATACTTGGTTTTATGATACAGAATACCAAGAGAATAAAGAACGTATTACTAAAAATATTGAAAAATTAGGATTTCCTGTTATTGTAAAACCAGCAACCTTAGGAAGTAGTGTAGGAATTGTCTTTGTCAAAGATGAATCAAAATTAGATGAGGCAATTCGTGAAGCAATGGAATATGATACGAAAATTGTTGTTGAAAAAGCAGTTGAAAATTTAGTAGAAGTAAATGAAAGTGTGCTTGGTGATTATGAATATCAATCATTAAGTGCCATTGAAGAAGTAATGAGTACAGATGAGTTCCTTACTTATAAAGACAAGTATTTAGGAAATGGTAAAGGTACAAAGAAAGTCAGTGGTGGAAGTAAAGGTATGGCAAGTGCCGATCGTATTATTCCAGCTCGTATTAGTGAGAAATTACAAGAAGAAGTAAAAAGAATCTCTATTGAAACATTCCGTGCTTTAAATTTAAGTGGTCTATGTCGTATTGATTTCTTAATTGATAAGAAAAATGAAAAAGTATACGTAAATGAACCAAATACCATTCCAGGAAGTCTATCATTCTATTTATGGGAACCAACAGGTAAATCATATACAGAATTATTAGATGATATGATTACATTAGCAATTAAAGATTACCGTAAAAAGAAGAAAAAAGTAACATCTTTTGATACAAATATTTTAACGCACTTTGATGGTGTAAAAGGTGTGAAAGGATTAAAAGGAATGAAGGCGAAATTAAAATAAGTATTTCTATCATGAAATACTTTTTTTATCCTGTAAAATAATGTCTTTTCAGATCATTTAGGTAGAAAAATGCATAAAATATTGTTATAATAAAATTGGTAAGGTGATCCTATGGAAATAGTACAAATGATAATTCAATTTCTTGTTTTTTTTATCTTAGTTGATTTGGTTAGTAAAAGATATGCAACTCTTTTTTTGCTCTTTTTTACGGATGCTTATTTTTTTAATTTATGGAGTCGTTTATTTCATCAAATATATAAACCAACAGATATTTCCTATGTATCACAATCGTTAGCTCAACCATTTATAAAGATTTATGAAACTATGACTGGTCAAGAAATTACATTAACAGATCAACAATTAATGTTTATCTTTTTCATTGTATGGGCTATTATTCTTGTTTTTGCAATCATAGAACATGGGGTAGATAATCATTATTTAAAACGATATCATGTCAAAGCCAATATTAAGAACATGCGTGAGCAAAGTAAAAATTCTAAAATTCAATTCGATTTTGTAAATACTTTAAAAAAGAGTTATCAATTTATTTATTTAGATAGTATTTCTTATTTGCATATTTTTTCTTATCAATATCATGTTTCTAAAAATAAATGTATTAATCAGAGAATAAAAATTGATACGATTCGTGATATGGTATTAAAAGAGACAGGGAGAGGCTATCAATTATTGATTTATACAAATGATAATCAAATATTAGATGGTGGTGTTTATCACGAAAAATATTATGCTTCTCTATCACAATTAAAGACAATGATAGAGCAAGAAAAAGAAGCATTACAATCACGTCCAACGATTGTTTTTGGAAAAAAAGAAGAGGGGGAGGACGTGACAAAATTGTAAGTTTTATTCTACGCATAATATGTTATAATACCGATAGAAAGTTGGGAAATTATGCGAAAAGAGTGGTTATCAAAAGGGAAGGTAATCGTATATTGTATTGCACTTTCTTTTTTATTTTTAATGATTTGTTCCGAGTCTTCTTTTCTATATCCAATGAATGATTGGGTGGATGGAAATTGCTTTTTTACAATGGGAAAAAGTATGTTTCAAGGAAAAGTATTATACGTCGATTTATTTGATCAGAAAGGGCCTTTGCTATTCTTATACTATGGAATTGCTAGTTTGATTTCATATAAGACTTTTTTAGGTGTTTTTTTGATCGAAGTGATATCTTTTTCTGTTTTTCTATACTATGCATATCAGTTATGTCGGTTATATTTAAAAAAAGAAATGAGTTTATTAGTACTTCCTGTGATTAGTTTCTTGATCGTCACATTACCTGCTTTTACTCATGGAGGAAGTGTCGAAGAGTTTTCTCTTCCAATGTTAACGTATAGTTTATACTCCATGGTAAAGTTTTTAAAAAGTGGCAATACGAAACCAAAGCGAAGTATGATCTTTGTAAATGGAATCATGGCTGGTCTGATTGCCACTATGAAATTTACTTTACTAGGTTTTTGGTTCGCGTGGATGGCTTCTATTTTCTTTTATCTAGTATCTAAAAAAGAGTGGAAAGAAAGTATTTTAGATTGTATGATTTTCTTATTGGGAATGGGAATTCCAATCATTCCATGGTTAATTTACTTTGGAATTCATCATGCAATTGGAACATGGATTGAATCATATATTATTTTTAATATTAAATATTATCCTACAACAGATACTTGGATTATGAAATTATTTGATATTGTTACGAAGCCATTATTCTTTATGGCACAAAATTTAGGTTTCGGAATTCCTTTTATGATTGGCATTTGTATTTTATTATTTGATTCCTTCTTTTTTAAAAAGAAATCATTGAAATGGATTGTGTTTGCTCTTTATTGTTTTTTATGCTTTGGTGTTTTTTGTGGGGGAGTTTCTTTCCGATATTATTACTTGATATTATCTCCTTTTCTAGTCTTTGGAGTCATTGCAATTGCATCGTGGATAGAACGCCTTTATCATATTCAGTGGAAAGAATCTAGATTCGCTCATTATATAATCTATGTTACTTTACTTGTTGCTCTTAGTTATTATGGCTCTTTGAATACAGCCAAGTTCCGTATTAACCAAAGCCAACAAGAACTGGTTCAATATCAATTTGCAGAAATAATTACACAAACAAAAAATCCAACCCTTTTAAATTACGGCTTTTTAGATGGTGGATTTTATACGACAACTGGTATTGTTCCTAATATTCGATATTTTCAAAAACAGAACATCGCAAATGCCATTTTTCCAGAAAATATTCAACAACAAGAAGAGGCAATTATTAAGAAAAAAGTTGATTTCGTAATCACTAGAACTCCTTTGGACAAAGGAATGAACTATCACTATATTCCAGAATTAAAACAAAATTATCAAAAAGTATTAGAGAAAAATCAGAAATATGAAGAACATCGTTATCGTTATACTTTATGGCAAAAAAAATAATATCACAGATATTATTTTTTTAATAAAATTCCAATAGGGCAATGATCACTTCCGTAAACATTCGTATAAATCATAGCATCTTCTAAATGGGAGATATAATCTTTAGACATAATAAAGTAATCAATTCTCCAACCAGCATTATTCGCTCTCGCATTTCTCATATAACTCCACCAAGAATACATTCCTTCTTTATTAGGATATAAATAGCGATAGGTATCGATAAAACCGGCATTGAGTAATTCCGTAAATTTTTCACGCTCTTCATAAGTAAATCCAGCATTTCCTATATTTGCCTTGGCGTTTTTGATATCGATTTCTTCATGCGCAACATTAAAGTCTCCACAACAAATGACTGGTTTTGTTGTTTCTAAACTTTTTAAATAGTTTCTAAAATCATCTTCCCATTCCATACGATAATCTAATCGTTCTAAACCTGCTTTGGCATTGGGTGTATATACGGTTACTAAATAAAATTCAGGATATTCTAAAGTAATCACACGACCTTCATGATCGTGTTTTTCAATATCCATTCCATAAAAAACACTGATTGGTTTTTCTTTACTTAAAATCATTGTTCCTGAATATCCTTTTCTTTCTGCTGGATTTAAATACATATGATACTGATCCAAATGAAAGGGAAGTTGTTCTTCTAATACTTTTGTTTCTTGCAAGCAAATGATATCAGCATTTTCTTTTTCAATAAACTCCATCAATCCTTTTTTATAACAAGCTCTAAGTCCAGCGACATTCCATGATATGAATTTCATATTTTCACCTCAAACGTATTATAACATGTTTTATATGTGAAAAAAAGAATTGTGTTGTACAATTCTTTTGTATTTCAAGTGGTGGGCTGTTAGGGATTCGAACCCTAGACCCACTGATTAAGAGTCAGTTGCTCTACCAACTGAGCTAACAGCCCATCTGTAAATTACTTCATTAGTATATCATAAATAAAATAAAAAGGGAAGAGAAAATTCATTAATTTCAAAATCTATCGTTATCAATGATATGTAAAGTAGAGTGATTGAAACGTTCAATAGGAAAAAAATGTGTTAAAATGAAGATATGAGGTGATAAAAAATGCGTGCAGTTACGTTAGTAGATAAGAGAAAGTTAGAAATAAATGAAATAGAAGAACCAATCTCTAAAAATGGGGAAGTAATCATTGAAATTTTAAAATCAGGAATATGTGGTTCTGATTTGCATAATTTTGAAACGGGAAATCCGAAAGGATTAGTGATGGGACATGAATTTTGTGGAACTGTTGTAGATCCAGGAAGTCGTGATGATTTAAAAGTTGGAGATATGGTGACAGCTCTTCCAATTACACCATGTGGTCATTGTGAAGCTTGTGAAGGTGGAAATCCACAATATTGTAAACAAACTTGGAGTGATGCTGTAGGTCTTTCGCTGACAAGACCAGGTGCTCTTACGAAAAAAATATCTGTTCGTCCAGATATGGTAATAAAAGTACCAAAGGAGACAACGCCAGAAGAAATGGCAATGGTAGAACCAACAGCAGTTGCCTTACATGCTGTTCATCTAGCTAATATTAAATTAGGTGAAAAAGTACTTGTTGTTGGTGGTGGAATCATTGGATTGTTATGTGCTATGTTAGCGAAAAAAGAAGGGGCAAGTTTTGTGGCAGTGAGTGAAGCGAATCCTCATCGTGGTAATAAAGCAATCACGCTAGGGGTTGCGGATAAATACTATGATGCTACCAACCAAAATTTCATGCAAGAAGTGTTGAAAGATACCAAAGAAGGATTTGATACAGTGATTGAATGCTGTGGAAATTCCAATGCCGTTACCAGTGCTTTTATGATGGTAAGACCAGGTGGCTGTGTTGTTTTAGTAGGAGTTGCTACAACTGCAATTCCAGTTCCAACGGTCTTAGCAGTTATGAATGAATTAACCGTACAAGGAGCCATTGCTTATACAAAAGATGAATTTGAAACTTGTATTGAGATAATTGCAAATAAACAAATAGAAGTTATGAAATTTGTAGATGATATTGTTTCATTTGATCAAGTACAAAATGCTTATGAAAGATTGAGTAGTGGAAAAGATGCAGCAGTGAAAATACTTGTTGATCCAAAACTTTAAATTCTAATCGATGATTAGAATTTTTTTTCATATAAATCATAAAAATATAGTTGCAGAAGAAAAGAATAATCGCTATAATAAAATAAATGTGAAATTTATTTCACATTATTAGAAAGGATATATTTATGTTAGAACTAAAAGATATTTGTTTTGAAAGAGACAACAAGAAAATTTTAGATCATATAAATCTTGTTTTAGAAAAGAATAAATTTTATGTTATTACCGGTCCAAATGGAAGTGGAAAATCAACTCTTGTAAAAATCATGATGGGAATTGAAAAGCCAGATTCTGGTCAAATTATATTTGATGGGAAAGATATTACACACTTATCTGTTGATGAGCGTGCTCAATTAGGATTTGGTTTTGCCTTTCAACAACCAGTTCTTTTTAAGGGAATTACAGTATTTGATCTGTTAAAGATAGCAGTTGGAAAGGATATTCACGAAGAAGAGGCGTTAAATCTTTTAAAAAAAGTAGGTATTCGTACGAAAGATTATTTAAAACGTGAAGTAAATCGTTCTTTGTCCGGAGGAGAGTTAAAAAGAATAGAAATTGCAACTGTATTAGCGCGTAATCCATATGTAACTATTTTTGATGAACCAGAAGCGGGGATTGATTTATGGAGTTTTCAAAGTTTAACAGAAGTATTTCGTGAAATAGAATCTACTTCGAATGGAATTACACTTGTGATATCTCATCAAGAACGTATTTTAAATATTGCTGATCAAATTATTTTATTAGAAAAAGGAAAAATAAAACAAATTGGGAATCAAAAAGAAATGATAAATATTATTTTTAAGGATTCAAACAATGTGGAGGAATGAAAATATGAATGAAGTAGATAAAAAATTATTACACGAAATTGTCGATGATGATGTAGAAAAAACGGAAGTATACAATATTCGTAAGAATGGACAATGTATTGGTAGAAAAAGTAATCCTTATATCGATATTATAAGTAAAGAAGATGGTAAAGGAATTGATGTATATGTCAAAGAGAATACTTTATTTGGGATTGTCCATATTCCCGTTATTATTACAGAAAGTGGCTTAACAGATGTTGTATACAATGATTTTCACATTGGTAAAAATTCAAATATAGTAATTATATCAGGTTGTGGTGTTCACAATGACCATAATAAAAATTCTACCCATGATGGAATTCATCGTTTTTATATAGAAGAAAATGCAAAAGTAAAATATGTAGAAAAACACTATGGAGAAGGGGAAGGAACTGGAAAGAGAATTTTAAATCCAGTCACGGAAATTTATATGAAACCTTCATCTCATATGACGATTGATACTGTACAAATAAAAGGAGTAGACTCAGCAAAAAGAAAAACATATGCGAAATTGGAAGAGAATAGTACATTAGTTATTACAGAAAAAGTAATGACGCATGGTAAACAAAAGGCAATTACAGATTTTAAAGTAAAATTAAAGGGAAAAAATGCGAGTACACATGTAACATCTCGATCTGTTGCAACAGAAGATTCTTACCAAGAATTTTCTTCTAATATCATTGGAAAAACAAAATGTTATGCGCATGTAGAATGTGATGCAATTTTAAAAGATCATGGTAGAGTAAAAGCCATTCCGGAAATTTACGCGAAAGATGTGGAAGCGAATTTAATACATGAAGCAGCGATTGGTAAAATAGCTGGAGAACAACTTATGAAACTAATGTCATTAGGTTTAACCAAAACAGAAGCCGAGGAAGCCATTATCCAAGGATTTTTAAAATAAATTATGGGAAAAGTAAGACAACCAATTCATCAGAAATCAATCGCAACGAAAGAAAAAATTATTAAACATGGTTTTCAATTAATGTGTGAAAAAGGATATCATCATGTAAGTACCATCGATATCGCCAATGCTTCACACGTTTCTACAGGCATTATTTACCAGTATTTTCGTGATAAACATGATATTTTAATCGAAGGTGTCAAACGTTATTCAGATGATATTATGTTTCCAATGTTGGAAGTGTTAAAAAATGAAGCAGATTTAAAAAATAACTTTGAGATAACTCTTAGAGAAATGATACAAAAAACAAAAGAGGCCCATACAATTTCTGAAAAGGCATATCGTCAATTAAAATCTTTACAAAACAGTGATGAAGAAGTATTTCAAATCTTTAAACAAAAAGAAATGGAAACAACAGAAAAAATAGAAGCAATTTTAAACCAGCATGGTTTTGAAATTCAAAATAAAAAAGAAAGAGTTCACTTTTTGATGCATATGATTGATATGTTATGTCAGGAATTAAGCTATCATCAACATCAAAACTTTAATTATGAACAAATGATACAGGAAACCATTCGTATGATTATGTGTCTTTTTTATGATTGTACGACTTGTAAAAAATTACGAATAGAATCGTAATTTTTTTGTATATACATACAAAATATGGAAATAATAGAGATAGGAGGTCACTATGGAAAGAAGAAGAGAGTCAAGATCCTTTGGTTTTGTTTTATGTTTATTAATTGGAATTTTATTAGGTAGTTTAGGAACGTATTATGTTTTATCTATGAATTATACTAATGAAAGTAATCGCTTAAAACGAGAGATCAATGAAAAAGAAGATGAAATTAAAAATTTAGAAAAGAAACAAAAAGAAGAAACAAAAAAAGAATCAGTTGATATTACATCTGATGAAACGAAAAAAGAATATAATCAATTATTAAATCAGAAATTAAAACCAGTTTTTATGTATTTAAATCATACAAGAACAACCTATGATGATTCTAACTTTACTGATTTAGAAATGACAAATGCTACTTGTTATTATTTAAAAGAACAAGAGGATCATAGTATGTTTGAAAAAGAAGATAATAGCGATGAGAAGAAAACAATTCAATTTTCTAAACTGAATCCATTTGCGAAAACATTATTTGGAGTAGAAATAAAAAAAGAACAATTAGATGAAACAATTTTAAAAGAGGATAAAATTACTTGTCAGTATGATAAGAATATAAAAGATGTACTATATAAAGTAACGAAAATTATCGATCATCAAGAAACAGGAGAAATAGAAATCACCTATGATGATATTAGTGGTGTATTAGAAGATGATGAGAAAAAAGACAAAATAGATGATTTAAAAAAAGATGATTATTTTGAATATGAAGAAAGTGATGTTCAAGCAAAATATCAATTGCTTTTAAAAAAGATATCAAATAGTGAATATCAAATAATTCGTAATAAAAAGGTTTGATGTATTCAAATCTTTTTTTGTAAAGTAACTTATGATTTTCATAACTTATAGCAACGAATAAATCAGACTTGTGTTATACTAAAGACAAGGATGTGGTATCTATGAAGTATAGAACGAAACATATCATTTATATCTTTCTATTTTTAATTTTAAGTGCAATTGTGATATGGGTTAGTTATCTTATTTATATTGAATTGATTCGTCCAAGTCGTAATAATACACCACAAATTGTAGAATCTACTGCTAAAAAAGAGATTGAACAAAACAAAATTTTTTCAGATAAAGCATTTGTATTTCAAGTACCTTATACCAAAGATAAACAACTTCATTTGCCAATGATTAATTTAAATAGTAGAGATGCCACGTTAGCAAATCAAGAAATTCAAGAAATGTACCAGAAGATATATCAAGAAAAGAAAAAATTAACTCAAACAGGTCAAAATATTATCAGCCAGTATCAATATACGATTCAAAAAGATGTTTTATCCCTCTTCATTTATATACAATATCGAAACCAAGAGGAAGTTACATATTCTTATATGACATATCATTTCTATTTAAGTAGCGGGAATACTGTTCCTTATGAAGAGGTTTATAAGATCGCATCGATTTATGATTTTAATATTGATTTAAAAGTAGAAGATGCATTATATCGATGGATTGATCATGATTCTAAACTTTCATTCGAAGAAAAAAATCAATTTGTACAAAATGCTATGTCTACTTATCAAGAGTTAGTTGCAAATCATACTTTACAATACTATTTGGATTTAGAAAAACAATTACATATTATTTTACCAGTGCAAGTACCAACACAATCAGAAATAAAATATAAAATTTTTACTTTATAGAAGTTTGATGATACAAACTTCTTTTATATCAGAGAAGTGACGATTTAGTCATTACAGCTTTTAAAAAATATAGTATAATGTTTGATAAAGGAGGGATTGTATGGAACGTTTTCACCCAGATATTCATAAAGGTTTAACCGAAGAACAAGTTCAGTTAAGGAAACAAGAAAATTTTGTATATACAGATAAAACGCCACGTACAAAGACAATCCCTGAAATTATTCTTCGTAATATTATTACACCATTTAATATTTTAAATACATGTTTAGCACTCGCTGTTATATTAAGTGGTTCTTTTAAAAATTTATTATTTATGGGAGTTGTCATTTGTAATACACTCATTAGTACCATTCAAGAGATCCATGCGAAAAAACAGATTGATAAATTATCTCTTTTAGCAACTTCAAAAGCACTTGTGGTTCGGGATGGTAAAATCCAAAAAGTAAGTATTTATGATTTAGTATTAGATGATATAATCCGTTTAGATCGTGGAGATCAAGTTGTAGTGGATTCAACGATTAAAAAAGGCGAAGTAGAAGTGAATGAATCCATTATTACAGGGGAAGTAGAACCTGTATATAAAGAAGAAAACGATATGATTTTATCAGGTAGTTTTATTAGTTCAGGAACATGTTATGCACAAGTAGAACATATAGGAATAGATAATTATACTTCTAAAATCGCAAGTGGTACAAAGTATGTGAAAAAAGTACGTTCAGAAATTATGCAAACATTAAATAAAGTGATTAAAGTAGTATCAATGATTATTTTACCTCTTGGTATCTTGCTATTTTTAAAACAATATAGTTTACATCATTCATTAAATCAAGCTATTTTAAATACAGTAGCTGCTGTCATTGGTATGATACCAGAAGGGTTAGTTCTTTTGACTAGTACTGTACTAGCAGTAGGGGTAGCAAAATTAACTCGTTATAAAATATTAGTAGAACAATTATATGGATTAGAAACATTAGCACGAGTAGATACAATTTGTCTTGATAAAACGGGAACATTAACAGAAGGAGATATGATTATTACTAATTTAGTTCCTTATCAATCTCATAAGCAAAAAGAGATGGAAACATTACTTACTTTATTAGCTACTAATTTTGAAGATAGTAATGCAACCATGGCAGCAATTAAAAAAACGTATTCAAAACATATAGAAAAAGAAGTTTTATATCAAGTACCATTTACTTCTAAACAAAAGTGGTCTGGAGTTACTTTTCAAGATCAATCTATTTTACTAGGAGCATTAGAATTTTTAATCAAAGATATTCCAAATGATATGAAAGAGATTGTAAATACTTTATCACAAGATAGTAGAGTCGTTGTTCTAGCAACCTCCCGTCAATCATTAGAAGATAGAAAGTTACCACAACAAATAGAAGTCATTGGTTTTATTCAAATACAAGATCATATTCGAAAAGAAGCAAAACAAACACTTACCTTTTTTAGACAAGAAGGTGTTGATATAAAGATTATATCTGGAGATCATGTAAAAACAGTTACCAGTGTTGCTTCTAAAGTAGGAATTACTGATTTAAAAGCAATTGATGCATCAACTTTAAAGGATTATGAAAGTATTAAAAAAGCAGTCGAAGCATATCAAATTTTCGGTCGTGTCACACCAGAACAAAAGAAAGATATGGTAAAAGCGTTAAAAGAAAATGGACATGTTGTTGCCATGACTGGAGATGGAGTCAACGATGTATTAGCTTTAAAAGAAGCGGATTGTAGTATCGCTGTCGCAAGTGGTAGTGATGCAGCTAGAAATGTATCAGAAATGGTATTATTAGATTCTAATTTTGATCGTCTCCCTAAGATTTTAAAAGAGGGAAGACAAATCATCAATAACATTGAACGTTCAGCGACGTTATTCTTAGTAAAGACAATCTATGCAACCTTATTAGCAATCTGTTTCTTATTTATTTCACTACCATATCCATTTGTTCCAATTCAATTAACATTAATTAGTGTTACAACGATTGGTATTCCATCTTTTATATTAGCGTTAGAACCAAATGAAAAACGAGTGAAAAAATATTTCTTCTTCAATATCATTAGTAAGTCTATTCCAACAGCAGTTACAATTGTTGAAAGTATTTTAATGGTATTATTATGTGGTAGTATATTCCATTTTACGAAAGGTCAACTATCAACAGTTTGTGTCTTAACGATGGGATTTATTTCATTTATTTTATTATTCCGCTTATGCTATCCATTTAATTTGTTACGTGGAACCTTGTTTGGTAGTATGCTAATTATTTTCTTAATAGGAGCTATCGGATTAAGAGAATTGTTCTCTTTATCATTTTTACCATTTGATCGATTCATCTTTTTAGCTATCTTTTTATTACTTGCTTATGAATTATATCGTATCAATCTAAAATTGTTTTTAAAAATATATCAGACCAAACGATTTCAAAAAATAAAGGATTTCATATTCTCATGAAATCCTTTTGTAATACAAAAAAACAAGTACGAATACTTGTAATTTTTTTATGGTGACCTGTACGAGATTCGAACTCGTGAATGCTGCCGTGAAAGGGCAGTGTGTTAAGCCGCTTCACCAACAGGCCATGGCGCCTCAAGTAGGACTCGAACCTACGACCCCCTGATTAACAGTCAGGTGCTCTAACCAACTGAGCTATTGAGGCATAAATGGTGGGCCTGAATGGACTTGAACCATCGACCTCACGCTTATCAGGCGTGCGCTCTAACCAGCTGAGCTACAAGCCCATTTATCCGTCAATGACTATTTCAGTATACCTTATTTTTTTTCCTTTGGCAATAGATTTTTTTAAAAAACTTTAATTTTTCCCATTTCTTTCCCATTTTTATATAAATTTTATGAATTAGCCGATTATTTCATCCCATTTCTGCCTATTGACTAAACTAAGAAAATACATTACAATAAAATTAGAGTGAATGAATATTTACCCTAAGATAAAATAGATAAATGGAGGAATTATATGAGTCAAATGATTGCTTCCATATTACTTGTTTTACTTGGATTATTTATAGGAGTTTTTATCGTAATCGTGTTGAATAACTTAAGAGCAACTCGTGCTAGTAAGAAAATAGAAACACTATTAGAACAAGCCAAAAAAGATGCTGAAAAAATAAAACGCGATTACATCTTGGATGCCAAAGAAGAAGCTCATAAATTAAAGATAGATACTGAAAAAGAAGTAAAAGAGAAAAAAGCTGAAGTAAAAGAATCAGAAGAACGTTTACTTCTTCGTGAAAACTCTATGGACAGAAGAGATCAAACCCTTCAAAACCGTGAGAAAATGTTAGAAGAAAAAGAGGAGAATCTTCTTAATAAACAAAAACAAATCCAAGATGAAATGAGTAAAGTGGAAGATGTAAAAAAAGAACAAATTGAATTATTAAACCAAATTGCAGGTTTTTCTAAAAATCAAGCAAGAGATATGGTATTAAAAAAAGTAGAAGATATGATGAGCTTAGAAATTGCAGCCATCATTAAAGACAAAGAAACAGAAGCAAAATTAGAAGCGGATAAAAAGTCAAAAGCAATTATTTTATCAGCCATGCAAAGATATGCTTCTGATGTAGCAAATGAACAAACAGTGACAGTTGTAACATTACCTAATGATGATATGAAAGGTCGTATCATTGGTCGTGAAGGTCGTAATATTCGTACGATTGAAGCTGTCACAGGTGTAGATCTTATTATCGATGATACACCAGAAGCAATTGTATTATCTAGTTTTGATCCATTACGTCGTGAAATTGCTAGAATTACAATTGAAACTTTAATAAAAGATGGAAGAATTCATCCAGCTCGTATTGAAGAATTATATGATAAAGTCAGTGAAGACATGCATGCGAAAATATTAGAGTATGGAAACAATGCTTTATTTGAATTAGGAATTACAAAAGTAGAACCTGAACTTGTTGAATTGATTGGAAAATTACATTTCCGTACAAGTTTTGGTCAAAACGCTTTACAACATTCTATAGAAGTTGCCAATCTAGCAGGACTGATGGCAAGTGAAATTGGAGAAAATGTATTACTTGCGAAAAGAGCAGGTTTATTACATGATATCGGGAAATCGATTGATCATGAAGTAGAAGGTAGCCATGTTCAAATTGGTGCTGATATTGCCCGTAAATATCATGAATCAGATGTTGTTATCAATGCCATTGAATCTCATCATGGCGACACAGAAGCAACAAGCGTCATTGCTGGATTAGTTGCTATCGCTGATACATTATCTGCATCTCGTCCAGGAGCTAGAAATGATTCATTAGAAAACTATATGAAACGTTTATCAGATTTAGAAAATATCGCAAATGATATTCCAGGTGTTGAAAAAACATATGCTGTACAAGCAGGTAGAGAATTACGTGTCCTTGTAAAACCAGAAGAAATTAGTGATCTAGAAAGTTATAAAGTAGCGCGTGATATTAAAAATAAAATCGAAGAAGAAATGCAATATCCTGGTACAATTAAAGTAACGGTGATACGTGAAGTAAGAGCAACAGAAGAGGCAAAATAATTTGCTTCTTTTTTTGTAGTGTGTTAAACTGTAAACAGTAAAAGACTAGGTGAGAGACATGCAGAAATTAGAGTTTGTTTTAGTTCGAAAAAATGGACATAACAATGAAACATTGATTGATTCTTATGTAGAAATTTTGAAAAAATTATTTTTCGATTTTAAAGAAAGAATTGGAGACACCATTATTTATTCCAAATCTTTTTCAAAAGAATTTCATATGAATTGCTATGGCAAGATTCCGTGGGGGTTATATGAAACTGAATGAGTCACAATTTTATGAAAATAAAACTGGTTATTGTAAGTAAATATTTTAAAGAAGAACAGTCAGGTTTTATATTTACAATATTTAATAATTATCATATAATGAAAGAGGGATACTTACTAAGTGTTCCTGTATGTTGGTACACTTAGCGTATGCTAGGTGTTTTTAAATGTAATAGACAGTAGAAGGATGATGAGAAGCTTCAAAAGTTGTATTAATTGTTTAATCAGTTATTTCTCATATCTCATAACCGTCACCTCCTTATCTATATCGGAAGTGAACACCTAACTGATCCCTCTACTAATAACATACTGTAAAGGAATAATAAATTCCTTTTTCATTTATAAAAAAATGTGATAAAATGTAAACAGTAGGAGACTAGGTGATGAAATATGAGAAATAACAAGCATGTTAGCTATCAGTTACCATGGGGGGGGGTATTTAGGTAATAATACCCTATATTTCCCATACTCATCTTACAATTTAATTGATATTAAAATATTGAAAAAGTTGTTTTCATAGTGGAAGCAACTTTTTTGCGCTTAGCAAATAAAGTAAAAAAATGTAGTGTAAAACACCTAGAAAACCTATATAAAACCATATAAAATTGTGATAATATGAAAGAAAGGTAAGGAGTAGTAAAGATGAGAAAAGTAGAAAGAAAAAGAATGAGCAGAGAACATAAGAAATACTTTCTAGTAGGTAGTTTGTGTATCGCAATCTTTCTTATGTTGGGAATTGGATATGCAGTACTAAGTCAACAATTAGATATCAATGGAACAGCCCAGATTACATCTAATTGGAAAATATTATTTACAAGTGCCGAAGAAAAAGAAATGAATAACGCAACTACAACAAGAAAAGAAATATCAGACTTAACAACATTAACATTAGATGTTCAATTAGAACAACCAGGAGCAAGTGCAACCTATGATGTAGTTGTAGAAAATCAGGGAGATTTGGATGCAGTATTATCAAATATTAATGGAGTAAATGAAAATAATAACAAAGATCCAAAAGCAATCAAAGTAAATGTGTCCAATATCAAAGTAGGAGATGCATTACTTGCCGGAGATAAGAAAACATTCCAAGTAAAAGTGTATTGGGATGAGAATGTT
Organism: uncultured Mycoplasmatota bacterium; assembly: GCA_949288035.1. GTDB lineage: Bacteria > Bacillota_I > Bacilli_A > RF39 > UBA660 > UMGS2016. Next base: position 28,628 of record CASEIJ010000047.1, on the reverse strand, counting down.
GATTTCAGTGAAACAAACATGCAAAAAGAAATTGAAATCACATTAACTTATGAACAAAGTGATGATGGAGTACCAGTAGGACCTATTCCAAGCGATGATGTGGATATGGGAGGCCAAAATGTAGAGTTAGTCACATCAGGAGATGGACTTTATGAAGACCAATATGAAACAGTAAGATATATCTATCGTGGAAGTAATCCAAATAACTATATTCAGTTTAATAATGAACTATGGAGAATTGTAGCAAAAGAAACTGATGGAACTTATAAGATAATCAGAGATGAATTACTACCACAAAATGAAAATTATACAATTATGGCATATGATGAGTCATATCATCGTTCAACCGAAAATAATACATACTGTACAAATCCAGATTTGGGATGTGGAGTCTATGCAGCAGTCAGTGGAATATTTCAAACACCAGATGGAAAGTATAGTGGAACAGTGACAGAAGATTCAAGTATCAAAGAGTATTTAAATAATACGTACTATCCAACATTAACAGGAATTGCGAAAACCCAAGTACAAAGCCATTCCTTTAATATAGGAAGTGTCCAGTGGTTAGATAAAAGTGGAAATGATAGCCTAGAAAAGAATATAGCGGGAGAAAAGATGTACAAATGGACAGGAAACGTAGGACTGATCAATGTCAGTGATTTATTAAAAGCAAGTACGAATACCGCATGTACCTCGGCAACAGATGAATTTAATGCAAACATGGAAGAAACTTGTGGAAGTTATTTAACATACTTTGATACCATAAATGAAGAAGTAGGAGGGGTAATCATATACTGGACAATGAATGCGTTTTCTGCAGAATCTGATGACTATTTGCACAATTCTTGGGATGTTATGTTCATACCTGACCTTTATTCTGGTATGATGGCTGGTAGTGCAAACAATTATGATAATCCTCATGGCGCTCGTCCAGTTCTCTTCCTAAAATCCTCTATCCAAATTACTGGAGGAGATGGAACCAAATCAAATCCATATATTATCGGATGAATCGCTTAAGCGATTTTTCTTATGCTTTAGAGAAAATACATTGCTGAAATAGGTATCATTTGCTATAATTGTTATAAGATATGTAGGTGAAGATATGAAAAAGAATGGATTTACATTAATTGAGTTATTAGCAGTTATTTTAATTATAGGTGTGATTGCTTTGATTTCAACACCATTAGTCATGAACCAAATTGAAAAGTCAAAAAAAGAGACACTTCGTGATTCTATTAAGGGAATGGTAAATGCGATTCGATATTATCAAACAGAAAATGAAATATTTGATGGTGGTACATATACAGTAAATGGAAGTCAATTAAAGCATGGAAGTGATGTGATAGATGTGGATGGTTCTATTTTAGGAAGTGGTACCATCACAATGGATGAAAAAGATGAAGCGACTGTAAAAATTCAATATCAGCAATATTGTGCAACTGGTAATTCTGAGAATTTAAAGGTAGAGACAAAAGAATGTAATTAAAAACCTACTTCCAAAAGAAATAGGTTTTTTGTATATCTTATTTAATATGGTCTATAATAGTAATATGGTGGGTAGTAATAATTATTATAATAATATGGACGAGGTTGAAATACAGGGGCAAGTAATCCTCCTGTAATGCCTCCTAAAATAAATGGTCCTAAGAAACCAAAACGATCATCGTTTGGTCTTGGTGGTCGATATCCATTCATTGTATTTGCAAATCTTTGATTACCCATATTGGTATAAATTTGATAAGGCTGATAATTCATAAAATTCCCCCTTCAAAGATATTATATGAAAAGAAAAGAGTGATGACACATGAAAGAAAAAATAGAAATACTAAGTAATACAATTGTAACTTATTCTTTAAAAGTGAAAGAAAATGATCGTGTTTTAATTGAAAGTGCATATGAAGCAAAGCCTTTATTAGTACAGTTAATTAAAGATATTTCTAAAGTAGGGGGAATTCCCTTTGTAAGATTAACAGATAGTATGATGGAAGGGTTACAAAATGAATTAGCAACCTTTTCACGAATTCCAGAAATGAAAGCACAAGCACAGTATGATATTGATCACTTTGATTGTTTTATCCGTGTTCGTTATTTAGATAATGAGTACAATGCGAAAAAGACAAAAGCAGAATTTAGAAAAGCATTAGGAGATGCTACCAAAGAAATTCATAGCATTCGTATTAATGAAAGAAGATGGACTTTATTAAATTATCCATCTGATTTAGATGCTTTTAAAGCACAGATGACGAGTGAAGATTTTAAAAAGTATGCGATGGATGTTATGACCATTGATTATGAGAAAATGGCACATATCATAAAACCTTTGAAAGAGTTAATGGAAAAAACAGATAAAGTTCGTATTGTTGGTCCAAATACAGATATATCATTTTCTATTAAGGGAATTCCAGCGATTCCATGTTGTGGAACAGCAAATATTCCAGATGGAGAATGTTATACCGCACCTGTGAGAGATAGTGTAAACGGTACAATTACTTATAATACACCATGTCCATACCAAGGTAATATTTATCACAATGTATCATTAACATTTGAAAATGGAAAAATAGTGAAAGCAACTTGTGATGAAGATAATGAACGATTGAATGAGATATTTAATACTGATGAAGGAGCTCGTTATGTAGGAGAATTCTCATTTGGTTTAAATCCTGAAATTAAAGAACCAATGGGAGATATTTTGTACGATGAGAAAATTATTGGAAGTATCCATTTTACACCAGGAAGTGCTTATCAAGATGCCTTTAATGGTAATAAAAGCTCTATTCACTGGGATATGGTTTTGATTCAAAGACCAGAGTATGGTGGGGGAGAAATCTACTTTGATGATGTTTTAATTAGAAAAGATGGTAAATTTTTATTAGATGAATTAAAACCATTAAATTATGAATAAAGTATCAAGTGATACTTTTTTTGTTGGTTTAGAAATTCTAAAACAATTTTTTATGCATACATTAAATTGGGAGGTTGTTATGAAACGATTCTTTGAAATTCTAGGTTTTTTAAGTCTCATTTGTTTTAGTTTTTTTTATACAGAAAAAACAATTGATGTCGTAAAAGAAGTAGATGATATTATGATCACTTTAAAAGAACAAGCACCTAAATATCAAGAAAAAGCAGAGAATGCGAAAATTGATGGAATGTTTATGATACCTGGAATCTCTGGAAAAATAGTGAACTTACAAAAAAGTTATGAAGAAATGAAACACTATGGTAAGTTTCATCCCAATTTACTGGTATATGATAAAGTATCTCCAGAAATTAGTATAAAAGATAGATATGACAAATATATTCAGACTGGGAATCCGAAAAAAAGACAGGTTAGTTTCATTTTTATTGTAGATGGAAAAGGAGATCCGAGTCCTTTTATTGAAATATTAAAAGAAAAAAAAGTAACTGGTACTTTTTTTATAGATGGTAGTTGGCTTGAAAACAATCAGAATCAGTTAACTTCTTTAATAGAGGAGAAATTTACAGTAGGAAATTATAGTAATCGTGGAGATTATACGCATGAATCATTTGTATGGATTGATACAATTATTAAAAGAGTAGGAGGACAAAAACAAAGTTATTGTCTAGTAGAAAAAGAAAATAAAAAAGCACTAAAAAATTGTAAATTACAAAAAGATTATACGATTTATCCAAATATCATGATTAAAGAAAATCCTTATTCAGAATTAATAGAACAAATAAAAAATGGGAGTATCATTTTAATGAACATGGATGCTAGAGTAAAAAAAGAATTGCCAATGATGATAACTTATTTAAAACAAAAAGGATATAAGATAGTTAATTTAGAAGAGTTATTAGATGAATAAATTCTATGATACGTGTTATAATAGGCTTGGTGATTGAACATGAAGCGAATTGAAATATTATCTCCAGCAGGTACGATGGAAAGCTTTTATGCCGCACTCTTAGGTGGCTGTGATGCGGTTTATTTATCTGGATATCAATTTGGAGCACGTAGTTATGCAGGAAATTTTTCAATGGAGGAATTAAAAGAAGCCATTGAAATTGCTCATTTGTATCAAGTAAAAGTATATGTGACTGTAAATACGATGATCTATGAACGAGAAGTAGAAAATTTGATTCATTATATAGATGAACTTGTTACATATCATCCTGATGCTCTCATTATTGAAGATATTGGAATGTTTGATTTGATTCATCAAAGATATCCGAAATTAGAGTTACATGCTTCTACTCAAATGCATTTGCACAATCAATCAGGAGTTGAATTTGCCAAAAAAATAGGGTTAAAACGAGCGGTCATTGCTAGAGAAACTCCAATTGAAGAAATAAAAAAAATAAGAGAACAAGTTGATTTACCAATTGAAGTATTTTGTCATGGAGCTCTTTGTATTAGTTATTCTGGACAGTGTTTGATGTCTAGTTTAATAGGTGGTCGAAGTGGAAATAGAGGAACTTGTACACAATGTTGTAGATTAGATTATACAATTTGCAACGAGAATAAAGAACCATTAGATCATGGTTATTTACTAAGTACCAAAGATTTAAATACGTTAGATTATGTAAAAGAATTGATCGAAGCTGGTGTTGATAGTATTAAAATAGAAGGTAGAATGAAACGACCAGAGTATGTGTATTATGTAACACATCTATATCGCAAAGCGGTAGATGCTTATTATCAGCATAAAAAAATAGAAATTACAGATGAAGAAATAAAACAATTAAAAAAACTATTTAATCGTGGATTTACGAAAGGTTTTTTGTTCCATGAAAATATGAAACAATTTATAAATTCTTATCGTCCCAATCATATGGGAATCCCAGTAGGAACAGTGACATCTGTTCAAAATAAAAAGATTCAAATTCAATTAACTGATTCTGTTTCTATTCATGATGGATTCCGTATATTAGATAAAAAAGATGTAGGGGTTGTATTAAATGAATTTACATGTCATAACCAAAGAGTTAAAAAAGCAACCAAAGGAGATATCATTTCACTTACGATTCATGATACTGTAACGCCAGGTTGTCAAGTGGTGAAAACAACGGATGATGAACAGATCTGTAAGATTCGTAAAATATTAAAAGAAGCAAAAAGAGTAGTTCCGATTCAAGGAGAAGTGGTTTGTCAGATTGGAAAACCATTAGAGTTAAAGGTAACAGATCAATCTCATACTCTAGTTGTACACACTGAGAAAATATTAGAACCTGCTCAAAAACATCCTGTGACAAAAGATGAAATAAAAGAGAAATTAATGAAATTAAATGATACAGTTTATGAGTTTGAAAAATTAACCATTCATGGAGAAGAAGGATTTATTCCTCTTTCTACGTTAAACGAATTAAGAAGAACAATGGTGATAAAACTAAATCGATTACGCTTAAAAAGAGCAGATTATATTCCTCAAACATATCAAAGAATCATCAAAAAAGAATCAACGAATTCATGTTATACTGCATTGATTCAAAAAGAAGATCAATATCAACTATTACCTAACAAGATTCAAGTCATATATGCAGAAAAAGAATTATATGAGAAATTAAAACAAGATGAGAAAGTGGTATTAAAATTACCTAATATTATGAAAGAATACCCAAAGATAAATAAGTCTGTCTTAGTATCAGAATATGGAAGTTTGATGCATTATCATGATATGATTACAGATTATACATTTAATGTAGTGAATTCTTATGCAGTACGTTTTTTAGAAAGTCTAGGTGTAAAGAGAGTGACAGTTTCCTTGGAATGTTCTAAAGAACAAATAGAAGAATTATATGATGCATATTTCAGTAGATATCAAGATATTCCAAGTATCGAAGTAGTAGTTAAAACAATACCAATTGTCATGACTTTAAAATATCCTTTACTTCAGCAATATCACTTAAAAAAAGGCTATTTAAAAAGAAATCATCAATATTTCCCGATTGTTCAAAAAGATAATTATACAGAGATTTATTTTTATACAAACTTTTTGAATCAAGTACCAAATAGGAAACACATTAGCATTCGTGAAGATAAGATAGAAGAAGTACGGTTCAATGTCAAATAGTGTTGGTGGAACCAAAAACGAATGATAAATGAACTGGTTAAGAGGACTAAATTTAGTTCTCTTTTCTTATGCTTTAATAGGATTATATAATCCTTTAATTAACATAACTCTAGCTTTTAAATGTTTAAATTTTCTATAACCATAAGCAGTATGTTTGATTTGTTTAATTAAATTATTAGTTCCTTCTACAATTCCATTAGAATATTCATAATCAAATGCATTTAAAATATATTTTCTCATGTTCTTAAATGTTTTAAGAGCTTTTCTCATATACTTAGATATTTTTTTATTTTTACAACGAATAATACTTAAGAATATTTCTTTATTTCTAGTATCAATCGAATATAAAAGGGATTGATATATTTGGTAAGTTTCATATAATTCCTCATTTGTATTTAATAAGTAAGAAACAATATCATATTGCGACATTTCTTTTTTAAAACATATTTGATATTTCTTCTTCTTTTTATCTAGGTCACGCTTATCTTTTAAAAGTAATTTCCAGTATTTTTTGAATTTTTTATAATTGGGATTGGATTTTTTACATAAGTTGCTTCTTGTTTTATCTAATGCATTTCTAGCTTGAATTACAATATGAAATCTATCAGGAATTAAAATGGCATTTCTAAATAAAGAATGCATTAATTTATAATATGGTTGATATAAATCTAAAGTAATGAATTTAACTTTATCTCGTTCTTTTTTAGAATAATTTCTAAAGTATTTATTAATATCTAAAGACTTTCTACTATGATTTATATCAAAAATATTTCTATTTGTTTGATCTACAATAATAAAGGCTAATTTAGATATAGTATCTTTTGTAGCACTAAATTCATCAATATCTAATACTTCAGGTAATAATCCATTGTTTTTAACAATGGTATCATTAGAAATTTCATCTAAAATCCTATTAACAGAATTAGTAGAAATATTATTTCTAATAGAGATATCTTTTTCAGAACCTTTGTGCATTAAATCTAGAATAACAGATAATTTTGTATCATTAGAAATTTGTTTGTGAAAGTCAACTACATTCGTAGAAGCAGTAAAGGTTTTATTACAATGTTTACAAAAGAATCTTTGTTTATCTAAAAGTAGAATGGTATTATAATTGGCAACTTTCGTAATTTTAATTTTACAGTTTCTTTTAAAATTCCATTTAATAATATCATGAAAGCCATCATTCATGCATCCACAATGGGGACAAAAATCAGGAGTATAAGTAAGGTAACCATGAAATATTTTTGTATCAACACCATTGATTTTTTTAATTTCTAAACAATTATCGTAAAAATATATATTTTCATCTTTAATATTTAGTATTTTTTTAGTATAATCAGTATGAGTCATTTAATCAGATCCTTTCAATGTTTGATTTTCCAATTACATTGTATCATAGGATTCTGATATGACTCTTTTTTATTAATTAAAAATAATGTCAGTAATTACTCACCAACACTATTTATTATAGGACCAGAAATACTCACAAATATGTGAGTGTTTTTTTGTGACATAATTTGACATGTTTTTCAAAAAAAGAAATAAAAATCACTATACATTTTTTATAATTTATACTATAATAAATAACAATTTGTGTGGTGATGATATGAAGTTAAATTTACCCGTAATTTTATTAAGAGGTTTGATCTTACTTCCAAATTCAGAAGTAAGATTTGAATTTGAACAAAAAGATGCGAAAAATATGATTGATGTAGCGGAGTTATTTCACGATAATCAAGTATTGGTAGTAAGTGGAAATGACCGTTTTGAAGAGACTCCTACTTTAGATGAATTACCGAAGATAGGGGTAGTAGCCAAAATATTAAATAAAGTAGAGTTACCAAATGATAAAGTCAGGGTTGTGATGAGAGGAGAACAAAGGGCTCTTATTCATGAATATCTTCATATGAACCATATGAGTGAAATCGAAGCTGTGATAGAAGTAAATATAGAACCACCAGTAGAAGATGCTGAAACAGCGATTTTAACGGCTAAATTAAATAGAGAATTAGATCATTATTTAGAATTAATTCCTTATGTTTCGAATAGTGTTGTAGAAAAGATTCGTACTTCTGATAATTTAAGTGTTGTGACAGATTTAATTGCTGCTCATTTACCACTAACATTTGATCGTCGCAAAGAGTTTTTATATGAATGTAATCCTAAGTTACGTACACAGATGATTTTGGAAGATATTTACCGTGGAGAACAAGCATATGAATTAGAAAAAGAAATAGATAATAAAGTAAAAAATGAAATAGATCATAATCAGAAAGAATTTATGTTAAAAGAGAAGATAAAAATATTAAAACAAGAGCTTGGTGAAGATGATCAAGTAGAAGAAGAAAATGAAAAGTTAAAAACTGAGATTGAAGCTTTAGAAGCACCAGATACAGTGAAAGAAAAGCTTCGTTTAGAGATGAAACGTTATGAGCAATTACCTCCAATGAGCCCTGAATTAGGGGTGATTAAAACGTATATCGAGTGGTTCTTGTCACTTCCGTGGAATGTGTATACGAAGGATGAAACGGATTTGAAGGAAGTGCGTAAGAGGTTAGATGCTTCTCATGCTGGTTTGGTGAAGGTCAAAGAACGTATTCTTGAATATTTAGCAGTCAATCAAATGACGAATTCTTTGAATGGCCCGATTATTTGTTTGGTAGGTCCTCCAGGAGTAGGGAAGACAACACTTGCGATTTCGATTGCAAAAGCAATTCATAAGAATTTTGTGAAAATATCTGTTGGTGGAGTCAGTGATGAGGCTGAAATTATTGGACATAGAAGAACTTATGTTGGGGCTTCACCAGGGCGTATTATTACTTCTATGAAGAAGGCAAAAAGTTGTAATCCATTATTTTTAATTGATGAGATTGATAAGTTAAATAGTAATTATAGAGGAGATCCAGCGAGTAGTTTGTTAGAAGTATTGGATCCAGAACAAAATAAGACATTTGTTGATAATTATTTAGAAGAAGCATATGATTTATCACATGTTATGTTTATTTTAACAGCTAATTATCTTGAAAATATTCCAGAAGCATTAAGAGATCGTTTGGAAATTGTAGAGTTATCGGGTTATACAGAATATGAGAAAGTCGATATTGCGAAAAAATATTTATTAAAAAATATTTGTAAGAAACATGGAATTCATAGAAATAAAATTAAGATAAGTGATGCAATGATTTTAAAAATTATCAGAGGATTTACCAAAGAAGCAGGTGTTCGTGAACTAGAGCGTCAACTATCGACGATTGTTCGTAAGATTGTTACGAAAATGATTACTACAAGAACAGTAGAAGATGTATATATTGTTGATAATCAAATGATTTATGAATATTTGGGAAGAGAAAAATATTTATTTTCTAAAGTGGAAAAGAAACAGGTTGGGGTAGTGAATGGTCTAGCGTATACAAATTATGGAGGAGATACACTGCCAATTGAAGTAACTTATTTTAAAGGAACAGGGAATTTGGTATTAACTGGTTCTTTAGGGGATGTTATGAAAGAAAGTGCTCGTATTGCTTTATCTTATATTAAATCACAAGCAGATGTATTTGGGATTGATGAACATATCTTAGAAGAAAATGATATTCATATTCATGTCCCTGAAGGAGCGGTAAAAAAAGAGGGACCAAGTGCTGGTATTGCTCTTACAACGGCCCTTGTGAGTTCTTTTACGGGACAACCTGTGAGTGAGAAATTAGCTATGACAGGAGAAATTACCCTAAGGGGTGAGGTACTTCCTATTGGAGGTTTAAAAGAAAAAGCAGTTGGTGCTGCTCGTAATGGGATTACGAAAATTATTATTCCAAAAGATAATCTTGGAGATTTAGATGAAATTCCAATGGAAGTTAGAAAACAGATTAAATTTTATCCAGTGAAAGATTATAGGGAAGTATTTGAAATTGTAAAAATGACAAATCAAAAACAAATGAAAATGGATTTACAAGTATAAAAATCGCAGATGCGATTTTTTTGTTCTATATTTTCATTACAGGCATAGATTTAAGTGAAAGGTGGGAAAGTATGAAGAAAATAATACCATTTCATAAAGAGATTCCATTTAAGACAAATTTAGAGGAGATTACTAGTATTTCCCTAGAACATACCATACATCCAGAGAAAGATAAAATAGTTGGCGATTTTATTGTGAGTGGAGAGTATAAGATTTCTGATCATAGTAATTGTGTAGAATCATTCTCTTATGAGTTGCCATTTGAAAATGAATTTCCGAATTGTAATTTAGATAAAGCAGTAGTAGATATTCATGATTTTTATTATGAGATTATGAATTCTAGTATTTTAACGGTACATATTGAATTATGTGTACAAAATATTATTGAAGATCCAATTATTGTAAAAATAGATGCGAAAGAAGAGAATATGAAAAAGATGGAAGAAGAGAAAATAGAGGCAATGGTAAGAGAACAAATGGAAGAAAAGGGGACAGAAGAGTTAGAGCATATTGAAAGAGAAATTCAAGATTTATTTGATAAAGAGATTGTAACTGAAGCCGGGACAGAGCCAGTTTTAGAAACAATGAAAGAAAAGGAGGACACAATGGAAGAAGCACCAACCGAAGTAGTATCACAAGAGAAAGAAATAAATATGCCTGTTATGAGTGAGAAAGAAACAGTACCCGTTCAGAGTGAACAAATTACGGAAAAAGAAAAGACAGATAAAATTGATGAGATATTAGAACAAATGGATACCAAAGAGACATATGCGACTTATAAAGTTTATATTGTAAGAGAAAATGACTCATTAGAAACGATCTTAGAAAAATATGATACAACAAAAGATATACTTAGTATGTATAATGATTTAAAAGAATTAAAAATTGGTGATAAAATCATGATTCCATCACAAAATGCATAATATAAGACATATATTAGATAAATATGAACTGCATCCTACTCGGTATCAAGTGAAGGGAAAAGTAACGTTCGTTGATACCGATCGTGGACAGTTTGCGATGAAAGAAATGGAACATGATCAAGAGGAAATATGGAATTATTTACGTAGTAGAAACTTTTTATATTATCCAGAGATTATAAGATATGAAGATCATATCTTAGTGACAAAAAAAGAAATAGATATCTCTATGCCTAGAGAACAAAAAGCAGAAGATTTAATCGATTTAATGGCACTATTACATCATAAAACAACACATTATAAAGAAGTAGATATTAGTGATTATAAAGAATTATATGAAGATATTAGTAATAATATCTTTTATTTAAAAACTTATTATGATGATATGATGAGTGTAATAGAAAGTCATACGATTATGAGCCCCAGTGAGTATTTATTGGCTCGTAATATTACATTAGTATATGCAGCTTTAGAGTTTTCTAAAAATGCTTTAGAAAAGTGGTATGAAATGATTAAGGATAAAAGAAAACAGAGAATGGTAGTACTTCATAATCATATCGAATTATCACATTTTATTCGTAATCAAAATGCCTATTTAACAAGTTGGGATAAAGCCAAGTTTGGGATTCCTATTTTTGATTTCTATAAGTTTTATAAAAAACATGGCTTAGAATTTGAATTTGATGAGTTATTAAAACGTTATGAAAGAGCTTATCCGCTTTTAGAAGAAGAGAGATTATTGTTATTTATTTTATTAGCACTTCCCGATAAGATAGAGTGGGATGATCATGAATATGTCATGTGTCAAAAAGTGAGTAATATGATTGATATGATGTATAAGACAGAACAGTTTATTTCACCATATAATTCGGAAAATAGAGAACAGGAACAACGCTAAAAATAGAAATAACATAAATAAGTTAAATCTTGTAATTAAAAAGAACGTTAAAAATACTTGATAGATGAGGAGAGTAAATGTACAGAAACAACAAATCCACCATTTACCTCTACCACAGAAAAAATTACCATTATGCATAAGTATCACCTAATATACAATATGTGAAAATAGAAAATAAGTTCATTTATCTTTCAACAAACAAATGTTCATGTTATAATAAATCTAGGTGATGTCTATGGAAAGAATTATATTTCATATTGATGTGAATAATGCCTTTCTATCTTGGACTGCTTTAGATTTATTGAATCAGGGTTATAAATATGATATTAGAGATTCTTATGCTGCGATTGGAGGAGATGAGAAGTCACGTCGAGGAATTGTGTTAGCAAAGTCTCCTAAGGCGAAGAAGTGTGGGGTTGTAACGGGTGAGACACTTTATATGGCTCGTAAGAAGTGTCCTGCTATTCGTTTTTATCCTCCAAATTATAAATGGTATCAACAAAATTCTAATGCGTTATTTCAACTTCTTAGTAAGTATTCACCGGATATTGAAGTAGCAAGTATTGATGAATGTTATTTAGATTATGGAAAAGTACAGAAGTTATATGGTGATCCTTATGAATTTGCGAAAAAGATTCAAAAAGAAATTCTAGATACTTTAGGTTTTACTGTCAATATTGGAATTGCGAATTCTAAGTTATGTGCGAAAATGGCTTCTGATTTTTCTAAACCATATAAAATACATACGTTATATAAACATGAAATAAAAGAGAAAATGTTTCCTCTTCCCATTGATGATTTATTTGGAATTGGAAAACAGACCAGTGCGAAATTGCACCAATTAAACATACATACGATTTCTGATTTAGCGCACGCTGATACAGCTTATTTGTATAAATATTTTAAAAATAGTGCTGTTAAGATGGTGGAGTGGGCAAATGGAATTGATGATTCAGAAGTGATATCAGAACAAACAGAACGAAAAGGAATTAGTAATACCACGACATTACCAAGAGATATGAGTCATACAGATGAGATATTTCCAATCTTACATGCGATTAGTGAAAATGTTTCTCTTTCTTTAAGAAAGAAACATAAATATGCAAGTGTTGTTGCGGTGATATTTAAAGATAAATTCTTTAAAAGTTATACTCATCAGAGAAAGTTAGATAATCCTACTTGTTCTACTTCTGAAATCTTTGAAGTGAGTAAAGAATTATTTTTAGAAGGCTGGAAAAGAGATCCAATTCGTTTGATTGGGATTCGCTTAGATCAATTAACAGATCATGTATCTTATCAAGCATCTTTGTTTGAAGATTTTGAAGAAAAAAAAGAAAATGAGAAACTGGATTTTGTTGTGGATGAAATAAAAAAGAAATTTGGAGAACAAGTGATTGGAAAAGCTTCATTAGCAGAAAATAAAATAAAAAGAAAGTTTGATTAAAAAAAGAACGGAAATAGATTTATTTTTGTTCTTTTTTATGTTAGACTGATATCAGTACATAAAAATAAAGGAGTTAGATATGGAACAAATAATGATAGATATTATGAATAGTTTTGGCTATTTCGGAATTTTCTTTTTAATTATGATTGAGAATGTATTTCCTCCGATTCCAAGTGAGTTAATTTTAACCTTTGGAGGATTCATGACACATAGTAGTAATATGTCTGTCGTAGGGGTAATTATAGCTGCTACGATTGGTTCTTTATTAGGTGCGTTTATATTATATGGAATTGGTAAGTTATTAAATAAAGAACATTTAATTAAAATTGTCTCAAGTAAGTATGGAAAATTATTACGTGTAAAACCAAAAGATATTGAAGCTGCTGATAAATGGTTTGATACTAAAGGTTCGATTACAGTATTGTTTTGTCGTTGTGTGCCAATTGTTCGTAGTTTGATTTCTATTCCTGCCGGTATGAGTGATATGCCCCTTCCTAAGTTTTTCTTATATACAATGATTGGTAGTGCGATATGGAATACACTACTGGTTTGTGTAGGTGCTTTTGCGGGAGATAAGAAAGATGAGATTTTAGGAATTATCGATAATGTTTCACATGTTGTACTTATTTTATTAGTCATTATTTTTGTTGGATTTGTGATTTGGTTTTATAAAAAGAAAACGAATAAAAAGGAAAGTTAAACATGAATGAGAAATTAGTAGAACAAATGCTTTGTGATGATCGTGTGAAATCTATTTTGATAGGAAATATTCATGCTCTAAAAGTAATTCCAGAGAATGTAAAAAAAGTTATTGTTTATTGTCATGGTTTAGGGGCAAATAAAAATTGGATGGCTAGGTTTTATGAACCATTGTATCAAAATCAAATTGGAATCATTGCTTTTGATTTTCCAGGTCATGGAGAAGATGAGAGAATATTTTCTGATTTTCCGTTTGAACAGTGTCTAAGTGATTTAGAAAAAGTGATTGATTATGCGAAACAATATGCGAAAGTATCTTTGTTTGGGTGCAGTTTTGGTGGCTTTGTGGTTTTAAATGAATTATTAAAACATTCTCAGGTAGAAAGTACTTACTTGATGTGTCCAGCAGTAAATTTTTGTAGTATTGTCGAAAAGAAAACAGGAGTATCAGAACAGTTTTACGAAACACATGATTCTATTTTTTTATATAAACATATGAAATTAACAAAAGAAATTTATCACACATTAAAAGAAGCGGAAGCAAAAGTAATGGCATCTTTCTATCAAAATATTCATATAATACATGGTAAAATGGATACAACGGTTGATTATCAAGTGATTCAAGTATTTTGTCAAAAACATGCATCTCTACTTACGACAATAGAAAGTGGAAAACATGAGTTATATGGTTTTGATCAAGAAATCATTGATTGGCTTTTAAAGGAATTATAAAACAAGTTTGCGCTTGTTTTTTCTTTGTGTTATAATACCAAATCAAACAGGGGTGTTGGTATGAAATATGAGAATTTAAAAGTATATCGCGATAGTTATATGAAGTTATGTATGAAATATAAAAGAAAGATTACGCAAGATGATTCATATGTATTTGAAGATGGAAAACAAGCGGGTAGATGGTATTCCAATCAATTATATAAGATATATCACTGGCGTAAAGAGAATAAGCAATTATCTTTCAAACAGATGGAGAATGTGATGTTAATTGCTGAATTAGATAATTTTTTATATGATCATTTTGAAAAATTAAATGTTTATGAAAGAAGAGTAGAAGAGTTTCTAGAACAAAAAGAAATGTTAACAGATGATAGTCGTTTTACAGATGGTGTTTTAATGCGTCGTTGGTTTTGGAGTGAGCAAACAAAATATAAAAAATGGTATCAAGAGAAAAAAGAATTAACGAAGAATGAATATCAAATGATGATGATGTTTGCGAATCTAGAAAATGAAATATATGAGAAACAGAAAGTGAAAAAAAGATGAGAAAGTTAAAATTACAAACAACAGATACCTATGGTATAGAAATAGAGTTTGTCACTTTAAATCAAATAAAGTTGGAAGAAAATTTCAGTCATTTAAAAAATGAAAATAAAATAGATTTTGATTGGGTGATAAAAAGAGAAAAAACATGTGATATTACAAATGATCGTAAGATTGGTTTAGAAGTAAATTCACCGATCATGGATGATAGAATAAAATGGTTACAAGAATTAAAAATTGTATTAGAAATGTTACAGAAAGAGACTGAAATAAATCATCAATGTGCGATCCATTTTCATATTGGGAAACAAATATTTGAAGAGAATGTCACTTATTTACAAAATTTAATTTTATTATGGTGTCATTATGAAGATATTTTATTTCGTTATGCAACCGGAGAGTATCGTATGTTTCGAAAGAGTATTTTAGATTATGCGAAACCACTGAATCAGTCATTAAGTTATAGACAAGTCATGTCTCTTCATAAGTCGCAGATATTACCTGTTTTCTTAACTCAGATGATCAGTAATGTTTCTAAAAGAAATGCCATTAGTTTATTACCATATTATCAATCTATTATGTATCAAAATGAATTAGATAATACATATGAGAAAAAGACGGTAGAGTTTCGTATTTTCGCTAGTACTTATCAATATACACTCATTTATAGTTATTTAGAATGTTTATTGCAAATGATTGATTATGCGAAACATATGTCCAAAGAGATAAGAGATTGTTACTTTGAATCATTGATGAAGCAAAAAGATGTATTAGAAAAAAATCAGTATCATATTCCAATTGAACATTATTTGAAATTACAATTAGAAAAAGCAAAAGAATTTTGTGATACAATTTTTACGGAAGAAGAAAGTAAAAAAGAGTTTATGAAAATATATACATATAAAAGTAAATCATATGAATAATACTTGTCACAAAAAATAAAATATGGTATATTAATAACATATAAAAAAGCAGTTGATGAAAAGACGTAGTGATATTTTATTTGAAAGAGAGTCTATGGCTGGTGGAAATAGATAAATAGATATTACTAAGATCACTTTTCTATGCTTCTTATGCAAAGTAAGAACGGTAACGCGTTATAGTTTTAAGTGTATAGTGTATCTATAAATTAAGGTGGTACCGCGAATTATTCGTCCTTAAGCATTTGCTTAAGGGCTTTTTTATTAGAGGAGGAATGAACATGGATTATAAAGAGACATTGAAAATGCCAAAGACAGAGTTTCAAATGAGAGGAAATTTACCTGAGAATGAAAAGATTAGAAGAAAAGCTTGGGAGGATATGGATTTATATGGAAAGATCTTAGAAAAGAATAAGGATCATACACCATTTGTATTGCATGATGGTCCTCCATATGCCAATGGAAGTATTCATATTGGTCATGCCATGAATAAGATTTTAAAAGATTTTGTGAATCGTTATAAGATGATGGAAGGGTATTATGTTCCATATATTCCAGGATGGGATACCCATGGACTTCCAATTGAGACAGCAGTTACGAATAGTGGTGTGGATCGTAAATCAATGAGTAAAGCAGCGTTCCGTGAAAAGTGTTATGAGTATGCGAAAAAACAAGTACAGACACAAATGGAAGGCTTTCAAGCATTAAATGTCATTGGAGATTGGGAACATCCATATATTACTTATCAAAAAGAAGTAGAAGCAATTCAAATTGAAGTGTTTGCGAAAATGGCACAGAAGGGATTAATTTATAAAGGGTTAAAACCTGTTTATTGGTCTCCATCTAGTGAATCTGCTCTTGCTGAAGCAGAGATTGAATATAAAGATCGTAAAGATCCATCTATCTTTGTTGCTTTCCAAGTAAAAAAAGGAAACAATGTTGTGAAAAGTGGAGAATATTTAGTTATTTGGACAACAACTCCTTGGACATTACCTGGTAATACAGCCATTGCAGTAGGAGAGAATTTTGAATATGCGAAAGTAGAAGTAAATGGAAAACATTATGTACTATCTAATGATCTATTAAAAGATTTAGCATCTCTTTTCGGATGGGAAGATTATCAAGTATTAGATGTATTCCCTGGTACAGAACTTGCTGGTTTAACTTATGAACATGTATTTAATCATAAAGAATTCCCAGTGGTACTTGGATATCATGTTACATTAGAGGCTGGTACTGGACTTGTTCATATTGCTCCAAGTTATGGTGCAGATGACTTTAATATTGGGCAAGAATATCATCTTGATATGGTAAATGGTGTAGATGATAAAGGAGTTCTTACAGAAGAAAGTGGAGCATTTGCTGGTCTTTATTTTGAAGATGCCAATAAAGAAGTGGTAAAACAATTAGATGAGATGGGAATCTTATTAAAATTAAAATTCATTACACACTCTTATCCACATGATTGGAGAACGAAAAAACCAGTTATTTTTAGAGCAACAGATCAATGGTTCTGTAGTATTGAACCAATTCGTGAACAGTTATTACATGAAATTAATGATGAGATTACATGGATTCCAGAATGGGGTAAGATTCGTTTACATAATATGATTAAAGATCGTAATGATTGGTGTATCTCTAGACAAAGAGTATGGGGTGTACCAATTCCTATTTTCTATAATGAAGATGGAACAGAGATTATGGATTATGATATTATGATGCATGTTGCTGATTTATTCCGTGAGTATGGAAGTAATGTATGGTTTGAAAGAGAAGCCAAAGATTTACTTCCAGAAGGATATACCAATCCACATAGTCCAAATGGTAATTTCCGTAAAGAAGAAGATATTATGGATGTATGGTTTGATTCTGGTTCTACGCATACTAGTGTGATGGAAGCAAGAGGATTAGGATATCCTGCAGATGTATATTTAGAAGGTTGTGACCAATATCGTGGTTGGTTTAATTCTTCTTTGATTTGTGGAGTAGCAGTACATGGAAAAGCTCCATATAAAGCAGTGATTTCTCATGGATTTACACTAGATGAAAAAGGAAATAAGATGAGTAAGAGTCTTGGTAATACGGTAGATCCATTAAAGATGGTAAAACTACATGGAGCAGATGTATTAAGACTATGGGTTGCCAGTGTAGATTATACAGAAGATGTCCGTATTGGAGATAACTTAATGAAACAAGTAAAAGAAAGTTATCGTAAGATTCGTAATACCTATCGTTTTATGTTAGGAAACTTAAATGGATTTGATCCTGAAAAAGACAAAGTAGATTATCAAGATATGATGATTTATGATAAATATATGATGCATGCTTTAAATGACTTTATCAAAGATGTAAGAGATTCATTTAATCATTATAACTATTCTGAAGTATATAAAAGAGTCAATCATTTTGTCACATTTACTTTATCTAACTATTATTTAGATTTTACAAAAGATATTTTATATATTGAAAAAGAAGAAGATGTAAAACGTCGTAGTGTACAAACAGTACTATATGAGATTACTTATGCGATGGTTCGTTTACTTGCTCCAATTTTACCTTATACCAGTGAAGAAGTATATCAATTCTTACCAGGTAAAAAAGAAGAGAGTGTTCATTTAGAGAACAATCCAAAAGAAATTGAATATGAAGACGAGAAAGAAATTTCTAGTCTCTTTGAAAAATTCTTTGCTGTCAAAGATGATGTTTTTAAAGCATTAGAAGAAGCAAGAGATGAAAAAGTGATCGGTAAAGGATTAGAAGCAAAAGTAATGATTCATGCACAAGGTAAAACCAAAGAAGCATTAGAAACATTAAAACCATATTTAAAACAATTATTGATCGTATCTATGGTAGAACTTGTAGAAGAAGAATTACCAAAATACAATGTATGTGGTGTTAAGATTGAGAAATTTAATGGAGTAAAATGTGAAAGATGTTGGAATTATTATGAAGAAAGTGAAATGCATGGAGATATCTGTGATCGTTGTTACCATGTATTAAATGATTAAAACAGGATTTTGTCCTGTTTTTTTTAAATTTGGTAAATACTTGATTTTGTGGTATGATAATTCCCTGAAAAAGGGGGAATTTAATATGAAAGAGGATTTATTTCAATATATGAATCCAAACCAAAATACGCATTTATTACAATTATCTTTAAAAGAAAAAAAGCAATTATTTCATTTGCTAAAGAATTATCAATTAGAGTTTAGACCACAATTATCACTACCACAAGAAGTAACGTTTGGGGTTGAAATAGAATTTGGGTGTCCACTATCAGAAATATCACAAGCATATCGAAACATACAAGAAGGCTTAAACCAAATAGCAAGTACATGGCGATTAGAAGAAGAAGTAAGTAACTATGGTTTGGAAGTAACGTCCGATATTTTAAGTGACCAATTAAAAGATTGGAAACAATTAAAACAAGTCTGTGAACTGATTTCTAAATATGGAAATGAAACTGCCTTATCTGGAGCTCATGTCCATGTAGGAACCCATTTATTACAAAATCAAGAACAATGTTATTTATTTGTAAAACTATTAACAGCTTATGAAAATATGTTATATCGTTTTGGATATGGAGAATATTATGGCGCTAAAAACAGATTATGGTATGCACAACCAATGCGAGAAGATTGGGAATCATTTCTTTATGATACAAATAGAAGTAAAGACATGTGGGAACTTGCAACACGTGTTGCCTTACGTACAGAACAAAGTGTAAACTTAAAATCATTTTTTGGGGATTATACACAACAACAACTCAATAATACAACAGAATTTCGTTTTCCGAATGGAACATTAAACCCAATTATATGGCAAAATAATATTAATGTATTTACGAAAATGATGCTTTATATTCAAAATGGTTTTGTCAATCAAGAACTATTAGATGCTAGAATCGAAAAAAATCATCAATTAAAATCTATTGTGTTAAAAAACACACAAAAAAAGAATTCTTTCCCAATGGAATTTGAAAATATAGAAGAATATGAGAAAATTAATTTAGAACAAGCATTAGAATTTAGTGATTTAATATTTGATAATAATTTAGATAAATTATACTTTTTAAGACAATATATAAAAGATGGAAAAACATCTAAAAAGAAATTCAAAAAAATAAAAAATCTAACCAGATAAGAACAAAATATAGTATAATAAAGATGGTGAGTAGTATGAAGCAAAAATGGTTTCACATGACCTTAAAAGAATTATTTTCATTAGAAGATGAAGAAAGTGCAAAAGAATTTGCTAGATTTTATCATGGACGTTTTCAAAAATTATTAAGTAAAGTAGAAGATCAAGGAGCATTTACTTTTTCTAAACCATTAGAAACATTAACTCCAGAAGATATGATGAAAGAAGTACTCATGTATTATCAAAAAATAGGTGTTTCTAAAGAAGAAGTAAAGAAATTATTAAGTGAACATGACGACTAGTTGTTATATTCATATTCCTTTTTGTGATGATATATGTTCTTATTGTGATTTTTGTAAAATATATAAAAAAAGTGGAAATGTAACCAAATATTTAAATGCATTAGAAAAAGAAATATGTAATCAGTATCAAGGAGAAGTATTAAAAACAATTTATATTGGAGGAGGTACTCCTAGTTCTTTATCCTTAGAAGAATTAAAGCAATTGTTTTCTATTTTAAAACTTTTAAAAAAAGATGAAAACCTAGAATATACAATTGAATGTAATATTGAATCAATTACAAGAGAAAAGTTAGAATTATTTTTACAAGCAGGGATTAATCGTATTAGTATTGGAATACAAACAGTAGACGAAAAAAGTATTCAAAAATTAAATCGCCATCATACGAAAGAACAAGTATTAGATACAATAAAATTAGTAAAAGAAGTAGGCTTTTCTAATATCAATGTAGATTTTATGTATGCCTTTCCATGGCAGACAAAAGAAATGTTTTTAAATGATTTACAATTTTTCACATCTTTAGAAGTCCCTCATATATCTACATATTCTCTTATTTTAGAAGAACATACCATATTAGGAAATAAAAAATTAACACCTATCGATGAAGAATTAGAACTATGGATGTATCAAACCATTCAAAAGCAATTATCAAAACTAGGTTATCAACATTATGAAGTAAGTAACTTTGCAAAACCTAATTACGAATCAAGACATAATCTAGTATATTGGAATAATGAACCATATTATGGATTTGGAGTAGGAGCAAGTGGATATGTCAATCATATTCGTTATGAGAATACAAGAAGTATTCAAGCTTATGAACAAGGTAATACTGTTTTAGAACAACATATGGTATCTAAAAGAGAAGATATGGAAAATGAATGTATTTTAGGATTAAGAAAAATAAAAGGTATTTCAAAAGATATATTTAAAGAAAAATTTCATCAAGAAATAGAAGAAGTATTTCCTGTTCAAATTTTAAAAGAAAAACAGTTATTAGAAGAAAGCAATGGGTTTCTTTTTATACCAAAAGATAAAATATATATATCAAATGAAATATTAATAGAATTTTTATCATAACAATTTATTTACAATTACATATAATTATCATATAATGAAAGAGGGATACTTACTAAGTGTCCATTTAAATGGAAGTCACTTGGCTTATGCTAGGTGTTTTTTCATACAGTGAAAAAGTACAGCTTTTTTTAAGATTGTAAAAACTTAATCGTTATGAGTAGTTACATAACTGACATTAAGGTCCTTTCCAGCACCGCAAATAATACTTACTGTATCATTTATTATCAAGTTTAAATCTTGTGCTATTTCTTTTGTTAACTCGCAGGTTTTATTTATAAATTTTATCATTCTTTTTTTAGTAAATATGTCAATTCCAATCAATTTGTTTTCCCATTCGAATGGTACAGTAGTGCTATATCCTAAAAGATTGATTTTATAATGTACCAAATTATTACGTAATGTATTTAACTTTTTAAATTGTTCCCAACAATCTTTTGATTTTGTTTTTGAAAAATCTTTCTTATAATAAAAATAGATAATTTCAACTTTTGTCTCAATACTTAATTTCATGAAGATTTCTTTATCATATTGAATACAATCTCTTAAAATTGTATTTAAAAAACTTTCAAGATAATTACACATGGATACTGCGACTATCCAACCGTTTTTAAGGTTGTTTTGTAATTTATCAATGTCGCAAAAATTTTTATTATCATCAACATGATTACTATTTGTCATTTTTTCAGCGTGATCTCTTGCGTTTTCTAATGATATAGTTTCCATATTCATATAATAAGCAACTGCCATAAGTGCCTCCTACCTTGTATATAAACGTAAAAACATAAATGTTATTTTGATTGTAACAAATAATAAAATAATGGTCAATATAGTAAATAGAAGAGCAAACAAAGTACACTTTATAAATTAAATTACAATTAATATAAATGTGTTGTTACAAAATAAAAACGTACTATAATTATAAAGTAAATATACAAAAATTGGAAAAGAGTAGAAATATGACAAGAAGCTTTACAAACAAATTGTAAAGAGATAGCAAATTTCTTTTCATGAGAATGAAAATGTTTTAAACTGTATGCAGATATAGTAGAAGAATCGAGAGGTGTAGTAAATGAACAAGATTCAAGTTAACTATAAACTACTATGAGAGGGGTATTTAGGTAATAAAAATGCATTATTAAACCTTTTAAAATAAAAAAAGTTGTTTTCGTAGTGGAAACAACTTTTTTCTCGTGGTTATTTCCTAGATCCTCCTATGCAAGTATTTACAACTAGAAAGGAAGATGAATGGAGATGAGAGGAGCTATGAAAAAAAGAAAACAGTATTTATTAATAGGATTGATTGTGATTTGTGTATTTCTTATGTTAGGTTTAGGATATGCACTTCTATCACAAAATCTAGAATTTACAGGACAGAGACGAAATTAGACCCATTTGTAATCAATTAATTATAATTTGTAGTATCAATTAGATACTACTTTTGTTTTGGAAAAAATTGAAAATATGATAAACTAATGGTTAGAAAGGTAGTTAGTTTATGAATGAGAAAAAGATAAATATATTTACAAGAGAAATAAATTATATAAAAGAGGAAAGGTATCGTGAGAATATTAAGAAATTGATTTCTTATTTACCTGATTATTTTTTTGAGATTCCAGCAAGTTCTACAGGTAAGTATCATCCTCGTTATGCATTAGGTGAAGGAGGTTTAGTTCGTCATACGAAAGTAGCAGTTAGAATTGCATATGAATTGTTACAAGATGAAAGTATTGGTTATCAGTTTAAACCAGAAGAGAAAGATATAATTTTAATGGCATTGTTATTACATGATGGATTAAAATGTGGGAGAGAAAAGGAACGATATACAAGGTTTGATCATCCATTATTAGTATGTGAAATGATTGAAAGTCATCAAAATGATTTAAGCTTAACAGAACATGAAATAAAGGCACTTACGAATATGATTTCTACACATATGGGACCTTGGACAAAGGATTATCAAGGAAATGAAGTGTTAAAGGCACCATCGAATAAGTATCAGAGATTTGTTCATATGTGTGACTTTTTAGCAAGTAAAAAGTTTTTAGAAGTACCATTTGAAAAAAATGAAATTGTCGGTTGACACGAACAAATGTTTCCTATATAATAAAACTAGATTGAAAGATGTGAGGAAAATAATATGAGAGGGAAGTTAATTGTAATTGAAGGAACAGATTGTTCTGGAAAAGAGACACAGGCTAAATTATTAATTAAACATTTAAAAGAGCAAGGAATGAAAGTAGAAGTGTTTAGTTTTCCTAATTATGATTCACCAACAGGAAGAATTATAGGTGGTCCATTTTTGGGAAAAGCTACGATTGGTGATGGGTGGTTTCCAGAAGGGGCAGTATCTGTAGAACCTAAAGTTGCGGCACTTTATTATGCAGCAGATCGAAGATATAATTTACCGAAAATTGAAGAAAAATTAAATCAAGGGATTTCATTAATCTTAGATCGTTATGTGTATTCTAATATGGCTCATCAAGCAGGAAAAATAGAAGATACCAATGAACGTATGAATATGTATGCATGGTTAGATATTTTGGAATTTAAATTATTAGAATTGCCAAAACCAGATATTGCGTTGTTTTTACACATGCCTTCTAAATTTACAAGTCAATTAAAACAAAATCGTAATGAGATTCCCGATCAGTTAGAAAGTGATGAAGCTTATTTACAAAAAGCAGAGAATGCCTATTTAGAACTTGCTAGTGTATATAAATGGAAAACGATTGAATGTGTAAAAGACAATCAATTGAAATCAATTGAACAGATTGGAGAAGAAGTATTACAAGCTGTTTTAGAACATAAATAAAACACTTAGTTACGACTAAGTGTTTTATTTTTTACTTTAACAAATTTTTTTAACTTTGGAATATTTGATACAGGAGTGGTTTCATAATTGTCTAATAAATGTAATAAATATTGTGAAAATTCAGGATTTTGGACTTCTGTTTTAGAAAACAATTGATAATAAAGATTTCGGAAATCAGTTTCTTCTTGCAAACCAAATGATTGAAAAAAACGATAGATAATTTCTGGATGATTACTTTGATAACAGAAACTAGCTAAAAGGTCTAAGTTCGTACAGTCATAGAAATAATAAGATAATAAAGCGATAAAATCTGCATTGGGGTGAAATAAAAATTGACTCTGATATACGTTTGGTAAATGTTTTTGATGGAGTAAATATAACTTAGGATCGACAATCATAGCAGGAAGTTCTTTTACTTGGGCATGAACTAAATTAGTACAATAAATTTCATAGTTATCTGGATCAATCAATAAATTTGTATCCCAAAATAAAGCAGGAATGGTAATATGTAATTGATGTGCATCTTTTATCATTTGATGAATTTGTAAATAATAGTCAGTTAAAGAATCTAAATGATTGTGATGCGTTTTTAGAAATATTTTCCATTCTTTATAAGATTTTATTTCTGTTTCATATCCGAGGTACTGTTTTGTATGAGAATCAAATAAAAGAGCAGAGGGTAGAATAAAATGATGATTATTTAGGTCTTGTAAATATTTTAGTTTCTCAAAATCTAGAAATATAGATTGAGATGCATGTTTTAAAAAATGTTCTTGATATATTTCTAAAAGAGAATTTGAAAATTGATAGATGATTTTGATTTGATCTTGATGTTTTATCTTCATATGTTTCAAATCATTTTTATTAATATATTTTTTATCCATACATAAATCTCCTCTTTATATGATGCATCTTTTTCTTTTGACGAATTGTGTTCCTTGCTGTAATTGATATTCACTTTCTAATTTTTCAATATAAGGATAAGCATCAGCTATATATTTTTGATTTTCTTCATACAAATAAATATGTTTTAAATATTGATATAAATCATTCTCATTACTTAAACCGTGTTGTTTTAAAATTGTTTTTAATGTATGTTCACATGAGATTCCTAATTCTTCTTGTTCAATAATTTCATGGGATAGATTTAATCCTAATGTATAAATAAAGAATTGATTGATTAAATTTAATTGATCGAAATTTGGATGATATAAATTTTTTTGATCGTCAAAATATTTAATAGAACCGTAGATACGTTCTAATATTCTGTAATCATTTAAAAAGGGATTGACATGAATTGATTGATAATTCTCAACTTGTAATGTATCTACACCAGATAGATATAAGCTTTCTTCTTTGATATCATAAGCAATAGAATAATCAGAGAATAAATTAGGAAAGACAATATTTAATTGATGTCCTTTTTGAATGATACGATCTAATTCTTGAAAATAGATAGAAATCGTTGTTAACTTATCGCATTCTGGGATTTCTCTTAATTGATTGGCAAAAGATTTCTTTTTATATTTGCTTTCTGAATAGCCTAAATATTCATTATTTTGTTTTTTATCAAAAATTAATTCTTTTATTTTTAGAAATTGTTGAAAGTCTTTCATTTCATTTAAAACTTGTAATTTCGTTGGTTCTGTTTCTTTTAAATAAAAGAAATTTTTATCTTCTTGATCTAGAATATGATAATAATTTTGTTTATCTTCTAATACTTTGTGAGAAAAAGAGGTGTATGAGAATTTTGAAAAATCATCTTGATTATGATATACAATTTCCATAAAATACCACCTCACATCTTGAAATTATTATAAAAAAGTTAGAAAACTTTGTCAATCTTTACATAGAATAAGATAGGTGATTTTATGATCATTGCCCATCGAGGAAAATATGAGAAAATGCCATTTGCGGAAAATTCTATAGAGGCTCTCATGCATGCTTTAAAACAACCATTTGTTCAAGGTGTGGAATTAGATGTTCGCATGACAAAAGATCAAGTTTTAGTAATTCATCATAATGCAACGATTGATCATACAAGTGATGGAAAGGGAATTTTATCTACGATGACCCTTTCAGAATTATATCAATATAATTTTGGAACAAAAAAACATCCTAGTAAGATTGCAACTTTGAAAAACTTTCTGGATGTCATTGATACAGAGAAAGAAATTTTAATTGAATTAAAAAATGGTATAGAAAATAACCAAATATATATTAATCAAGTAGGTGATTTATTACAAAAATACCCACATCTAAATATTAAAATTTGTAGTTTTTCTGATTCCCTTTTGCAACTGTTTCAAAAACAATACCCTAACTTCCCATTAGGAAAAATTACTTTTGTAAAAGAAAAAATGATACCATCTTATTTAAAGTTTTTATCTATTTATGATAAAGCAATTGATTCTAAGATAAAGTATCCTTATTATGTATGGACGATTACCAAAAGAAGTGAATTACTACATATTATAAATGAATTAAATCATCACTGTTTAGGAATTATCACAGATATTCCTAAAACAATTGCTTCTTATTTTAAAAGTGATTCCCACCACATACAGGAGTAGCTTTCTCTGTTACAATCATAGCATTTTTATCTATTTTTTGAATGATATTAGATATTTGTTCTCTTTTTTTACGTTTCGATAAAATCATTAATACATATTTTTGATTATCTTTACCAATTGCTTTAATACTAGTAACTGCAAATTGATTATTTCTTAATTCATCTGTAATTTGTTTACCATATCTATATTCGACAATGACAGTCAGTAAATAATAACCAAGCGCAATCTTTTCTTCTATTATACTTCCTAAGTAAGAACCAGCAAAACTACCTAGTGCGAAAACTATAATTTTGAATGGATCTTGTTGGATATTGGTTACAACAACACCAGTTACTAATACCCAGACAAGAGCAACTGCAAATTGTAAAACCGCACCAATAAACTTTTTCCCATTGGCAACAACAATCAGTCGTAATGTCGCAAGTGTATTTTCAATGATTTTAGATGTAAAAATCATAAGGTATAACAAAAGTATCACACTCCTTTTTGTTATTATGTGAATAAAAAAGATATCTCATACGATTTGTACTTGTTTTTTCGTTATGGTATACTACTATTAGACATGAGGGGTATTATGAAAAAAGAACAATCAACTATTAAGAAATTTCCAAATGGATATTGTTTTACAACCATCTTTGTCTTATTTGTTGTAGGATGTTTTCTTGGAACTTGTTATGAAGAAATATTAACTTTTACTAAAAAAGGTATATGGGAATCTCGTCAAGGTTTAATTTATGGACCATTTAATCCTGTTTATGGAATCGGGGTTATTATTTTTGTAATTGTATTAGGAAAGCATGATGCGAAAAGAGATTGGTATTATACATATTTTTACTGTTGTTTATTAGGTGGAGCAACAGAATATATTTTAAACTGGGCTCAGGAAGCTATTTTTCACACCCATTCATGGGATTATAGTCATCATTTCTTGAATATTGGTGGAAGAACAACCATTCCATTTATGTTATTTTGGGGTATTTTGGGCTTGTTTGTATTAAAAATATTATATCCATTTGTCTCTTATTTATTAGGACAATTATCTCGGCGACTAGGTTATATTTTGTTTACAATTTTATTTATATTTATGGCATTTGATATCGTAGTTTCTGTTTGTGCAACCATTCGTTGTGCCATGAGACATGAAGGAATAAAACCAATGACTGTAATTGGGCGGTTATGTGATCGATATTATCCGGATAGTTACTTAAAAAAAGTATATCCAAATGCGAAAATTAAAAAGGAGAAACCGCCTATGAAGAAGAGAGTAAGAATAGAACAAGCTTCATAATTAATGAAAATAAATGTCAGGTATTCCCTGATATTTTTCTTTGCAATAAGGATAAAATATGATATATTAGGTATAGTAAGAGAATCGAGAGGTGTAGTAAATGAACGAGATTCAAGTTAACTATAAGCTACCATGGGGGGGGGGTTAGTACTTTAACCCTTATAATTCAAGGTCTTGCTAAGTCTTTTCACATAAAAAAAGTTGTTTTCGTAGTGGAAACAACTTTTTCTCGTGGTCATTTCCTAGATCCTCCTACGCAAGTATTTACAACTAGAAAGGAAGATGA
>CASEIJ010000046.1 GCA_949288035.1 uncultured Mycoplasmatota bacterium | reverse complement strand
CGTTCATTTTACCCTTGACAGAGATAAAAGTGATACAATTTAAAACCAAATAAAGTTCAGTTTTATTTGTTATCAACATTAAATCATATTTAAAATTGCATTTAACTTTTCAAAGTTGCGTTTACTTTTTCATCTCAGCTACTTATCAATTTCTAGTAATTCTGGATGTTCATCAATATATTTTGTAAATTCATTTCTATAAACAAATAGCTTTAAATTAAAATCTTCTAAATCTTCATAACATTGATTATGTTCACGTTGATAATCATCTAATTCTATTAATATATTTTCTGTTTCAATCAATAATCTCAATATATGAGACACTCTGGTATCTAAAGTCATCCAATCTCTTAATCGAATATCTGTTGGAACGTATTGTTTCATGTTATCTTTCTCCATAATTATCTCCTCTTTATTAAATAACACAAATGTATTTCATTTAAAACTATCTTTTTATATTACATCATTTTTTACAAGGATACACCATTTTCCAATAGGAGTACTCATAAATGTTTCCAGTTCTTCACATGTGAGAGATTGTTGTCTCTTACAAAGAGGATCACAAACAGTAAATTTATCTAATTCATATCCACATATTAAAATGGCGTGTAATACTTTTCCTACCATTCCCGCTGAAATAATTAGATATCCATTTTGTAATTGTTCTTTTAAAAATGATACAGTCAAATCTACTCCTGTTTTTACTTCTCCACCCATTTCTATGACTCCATTTAAATAACTTTGATATTCTTGCATGGTATTTTGAAATGCAGGTCCTGGTAAAAAATGTGCTTGATTTGTAAAATACTCTTTTTCTGAATGAATTAATTGTACGTTCAGATGATTTTTAGAAAGATGATAAGCAATCGCTGAGAAAGGAGTTCCATCCATATATCTTGAATGATATCTTCTCTCATATTCTCGCTCGTAAAAATAATTTGCTTTCGGAATGATTTGATAATATTCTAAAGCCATTAACATACATGCGATAGCACAGTTATTTCTATGTTGCTGATACGGTTTTATATGAAACTGAGTCATATTTGTTTCCTCCTTAATTACAGAAAAAATCATCTTGATGATGATTTTTAATGAACACTCCATGTATCGATGACATCACAGTTACTACTAGATGGTTCTGGATTTGGCATTTCCATGCGAATAATCATTGGAACACGGAATGCTTTACCAAATGCGACACAAGTACCTGGTTGTAAACTTTTTTGTTTTTCAACAATTTCAGCACTAATATTTGGTAACATCTTTTTAATATAGTCTAGATCACGAGGATGGTTCATTTTAAAGATGATAAAGTTCGTACATTGTGAGATAACGGTTTCTGATATTTCTACTGGTCTTTGACTGATTAAATTAAAGATAAGACCATATTTACGTCCTTCTTTCGCAACACGTTCAAAGATATTATATCCAATTAAGTCTTTATCAGAATCGTTTTGTACATAACGGTGTGCTTCTTCTAAGAAGACATGGAATGGTAATGAGGCACGCTTTGGTAAGTTCTTTGTAAAATCAAATAACATTTTCGTATAAATTTTCGTAATAACTTTTGCAAACCAATCATCGATATCTTCCATATTAAAGTTAATAATTTGTGCTTTATGATTTCCTACTGCTACTAAAGATGCGATATATTCATTCATAGTAATGAATTTTGGATAAGATAAGAATTTCGCATTCTCACTGATTACAATCGCATGTAATTTTACTTTTAATGTAACTGCATCACTATATGTCTGATCATTGTTTAAAAGTCCTTCACTAATCAGTGTAAAGTTTAGTGCTTTTTCTACATCTTCTAAAGTAAAATAGCTAAGTTTTGTAGTTTCATATTTATCTAATTCTTCATCGATAAAATCTGAAATATATTTTGTAACTAAAACACTTTCAACAAATGACCCTTGGGAATCAATAATAAAACACTCTCTAAATTTTCTCGTATAACCAATTCCTTGAACTGGTGCTTCTAAGTTAAACTGTGGTGTTGAACAAGTTTCTAGAATTGTAAAAATATCATTTCTTTTACTAGTTGCAGTTTGATTGGTATAAAGGATTGTCATAATTGCTTTAGCAATTAAATGATTTTTATATTTTAATGCTTGTTCATCATCTTCTGAAAAGATACGTGTTAATTTAAGCATTCTTTCGATAATTGGAATTTGTGAATGGTTTGTAGCACGAAGTAATAATGCCCAATCATCAACATCTAATAACCAAAGTGGAATACGAAGTAATTCTCCATCGGTTTGACGTTCATTGGTTGTATAAAATTTAAAGAAATAATTTGGATTTACTTGATTTAAGTTAGAAAATGCATTGTGATATTCTCCATATGCATCAAAAATAAAGAAGTTAGCACGATATGGTTGTAATAAATTATTTTCAAATACATTTTGTAAGATACGAGCGACACCACATGATTTACCACTACCTGTATTACCAAAAATCGCAAGATGGTTACTAAATAAATCATTAATATCAACATAGATTGGTTGGTCATCATAAAGTGGTGAATAACCGATTAAAAATTTACCAGGTGCTGGTACTCCAACAATCATTTTCACT
Organism: uncultured Mycoplasmatota bacterium; assembly: GCA_949288035.1. Classification (GTDB taxonomy): domain Bacteria; phylum Bacillota_I; class Bacilli_A; order RF39; family UBA660; genus UMGS2016. Next base: position 55,994 of record CASEIJ010000046.1, on the reverse strand, counting down.
TCATCAGGTGTAATAACACGAATCGTAGCTGTTAATTTTGGTTTACGTAAAACTCCACCGACAAACTTCCCATTTACAATTTCTCCTAAAAAGTTTACTTTAACGCTATCTTTTGTGATGTCTTCTACTTCTCCTAATATTTTTTTATCTTCATCTTCAAACATAACATGCATATTCATAATGTTACCTTGAAGAGGAACGCCTTCTTTCAATTTTACTTCGGCAGTATTATTGTTAATATAACTAATATGATCAAACATAGTATCACCCTTCCCCTTTTATATTAGTGTTTCTATTTGTTCTTTTGTTTTCTCATCTAAGTTTTCAATTAATTGTAATATTTTTATTCTTTTATGATATAAACCAAGTTTATTTTCATATTCTTGTAATTTTTCTTCTGTTTCTTTTACTTGTTTATGAATCGCATTACGACTTACATCATATTCTTCGCTGAGTTCTTGTAATGATTCATTTTCAAAATAATATCCTTCAAAGTATATTTGTTGTTTTTTAGTTAGTAATTCTTTGTAATAATCATATAAGATAATGATCTTACTTCTCTTATCCAAGTAACATACCTCCAAATAACCCTAAACATAAAATAGCGCCCACAAGATAACATATGGTAAAGTATTTACGTTTAAAGATACTATAATTATTATAAGCCATAGAAAGTAATAATACAACTAAAATTAGAAATAACCAAGCAGTATCTAATTTACCTATAATATTTAAAATAAAACAAATGAGGAAAATTACAAATGAAATAAATTGTGTAAATAGTCCCATTTTTTGTTGCCATGTATAAAGACCAGGAATTTTTGTTTCTTCTAAACTACTTTTCATCATCATCACCTACAAACCCTTTAAATAATCCATAAATATATTTTTCAATATCAAAGACTCTCAGATCTTCTTCTTTTTCTCCAAGTCCTACATATTTAACGGGAATATCTACTTCCTCTTTAATTGCTAAAACGATTCCACCTTTGGCAGTACCATCTAATTTTGTTAAAACAATCCCTGTAATATTGGTAATTTCTTTAAAGCTTTTTGCTTGTTGAATCCCATTTTGACCGGTTGTCGCATCGATGACTAGTAATGTTTCATGTGGTGCATTTGGTACGATTTTACCAATGACACGATTCATTTTTTCTAATTCTTTCATTAATCCATCTTTATTTTGTAAACGACCTGCGGTATCAATTAATGCGATATCGTATTTCTCATTGACTGCTTTTTCTAAACCATCATAAATGACACTAGAGGGATCTCTATTTTCTTTCCATACAACATCTGTATGAGTACGATTCGCCCATTCTACTAATTGTTCTGTTGCTCCAGCACGAAAGGTATCACCAGCAATTAATAAAACTTTCTTCCCTTCTTTTCTTAACTTATTTGCAAGTTTACCAATGGTTGTAGTTTTTCCTACGCCATTCACCCCAACAAATAATAATACAGTTAATCCATCTGGATTATAATTGATTTTATTGACTAAAATTTGATTATTTACGTAAATGACAAACATTTCATCTACAATAATCTCTTTTAAGTCTTCTACATCTTGAATTGCTTCTTCTTTGACACGTTTTTTTAAACGATCCATAAAGCTCATTACCGTATGAACTCCAATATCTGCTGTAATTAAAATATCTTCTAATTCTTCAAAATAAGCATCATCAATTTGCTTATGTCTTTTACTTAATTGGGTTAGTTTTGTCTGCATTTCTTTCGTTGTTTTTTCTAATCCTTTATCATAACTTTGTAATTCTTTTTTTTCTTCTTCTGTATTTACTTTTAAAATACGTTTAAATTTGTCAAATAATCCCATGTTATCACCTATTCTCATTTTACACGAAAATAAGTGAAATTACTAGAACTTCACTTATTTTTTATGATTATTTCCCATATCCTCAACAAAATCATAATCAAAGTTTTCTAAAGAACATGTTTCAAACTTTATTTTTCCTTTTTTCTCAGCGCTTAATTTTTCTTTTAACTTCTCATAAGTTTCTTTTACTTTTTCTTCTGTTTCAGGAATTGGTGTTGTAACAGCAAAACTTTCACCAACAATTGCATTGTGAAAAACTCTCATAATGGTAATTCCTCTTTCATAAAGACATCTCATCATATCATTTACGGATGCGGTGTGAAATACTTTTTCTAATTCTTGGTCTTCTGGATGGGTAGATAAATATTGAAAACTATAAGCAAAAATCGCTTGTTGATGGAGTTCTGTAGCTGATAACTTATAAGAGTCATATGTTCCATCTTGCTTGATAAAATAAACTTCTGGAGGGTTTAAAAACATCTCTATAATCATTTTAGGAATCTCATTATAATCTACTCTTTGATCTAAGAAAAAGGTTAAAAGTTCTCTAATATCATCTTGATATCCGTCATAAGAAAGAATTCCATTTTTTTGTAATTCATCTTCTACTAAATAAACAATTTCTCTTTTTAAAGTACTTAAATTCATACAATCACCACTATCATATTAACACACTGACTAGACAAAAGCAAAAAAAAAGTTTATAATGATATCGTTAAATTTGAAACGTGTGAAAAAAATTTTTTTATTTTATAGGTCGGGAATCTAAAAAGAAAGGAGATCAAATGAAATTTTTAAAAAATGATATGAAAGGTGAAGATACGAAAATCTTTGCACTGGGAGGATTAGGCGAAGTCGGAAAAAATATGTATTGTTTCATGCATAAAGATGAAATTATTATTACAGATGCCGGTATTACTTTTCCTGGTGGAGAATTAATGGGAATTGATTATGTAATTCCAGACTTTACTTTTTTAAAGAAAAATGAAAAGAAAATTAAAGCTTTATTTATTACGCACGGACATGAAGATCATATTGGAGGAATTCCTTTTTTATTGCAAACTGTAAATATTCCTGCCATATATGCTCCAAATCAAGCAATTGGGCTAATTCAAAAAAAATTACAAGAAAGAAATATTCAATATAAAACACTGTATACCTATATGGAAGATACAAAAGTAAAATTTAAACACTTTACAGTTGAGTTTTTCAGAACAACTCACTCGATTCCTGATTCACACGGTATTTGTATCACAACTCCAAATGGAACAATTGTAACAACGGGAGACTTTAAATTTGATTTAACACCAATTGGACCTATGGCAAATTTACATAAAATGGCACGAATTGGTGAAAGAGGAGTTACTCTTTTAATGAGTGATTCTACCAATGCTTTAAATGAAGGTATGAGTGCCAGTGAGTCAACCGTAGATAATGCTTTAAGTGAAATATTTACAAGATATAAACATAAGGGAAGAATTATTATTGCGACATTTGCAAGTAATATTTATCGTTTAAAACATATTGTAGATACTTGCCAGAGAAATGGAAGAAAGATTGTAACATTTGGACGTAGTATGGAAACGAATATAGAAATTTCTATTCAAGGTGGATATATTACTAATAAAGATATTTTTATTACTGCCGAAGAAGCAAATCGTATGCCAGATCAAAAAGTATGTTTACTTTGTACTGGATCACAGGGTGAACCATTAGCTGCCCTTTCTCGTATTGCCAATGGGACACACCGTCAAATCAAATTAAAACCAAATGATACAGTTGTTTTCTCATCTAGTCCGATTCCTGGAAATGCTTTAAGTATTGCTAGAACAGTTAATAAATTATATTTAAAAGGGGTTGAAGTATTTACCAATACCTCTCTTAGTACCATTCATACATCAGGACATGCTAGTCAAGAAGAACAAAAGTTAATGTTACGTTTAATAAAGCCAAAATATTTTATGCCATTCCATGGTGATTATCGTATGTTAAAGCGTCATGCGGATACAGGTGTACTTTGTGGTATACCAAGAGAAAATACCTTTGTATGTGGAAATGGAGATGTTCTTTCTATGTATAAAGGGAAAATTACAAGAGCTGGTAATATTCAAGCTGGAGATGTCTATATTGATGGAAATCGTATTGGTGATGTTGGGAATGCTGTCATTAAAGATCGTAAGATTATGGCCAATGATGGAATTGTCGTTGTAATTGCAAATATCGATTCCAATACCAATCAATTACTTGGTAAAGTAAATATTACGACACGTGGTTTTGTTCTAGTCAATGATAATATGGAATTATTAAAAAGATTAGAAGATATATCTAAAAAAGCAATTATCAATAAATGTAAAAATCACTTGAATTATACAGAAGTAAAAGGTGAAATTACAGCACGTTTAAGTGAATATATTTATGAAGAAACAGGACGTAAGCCAATTATTTTACCAGTTATTATGGATATTAAAAGAAACAAGAAAGAATCTATGAAACAATCATAGATTCTTTTATTATACCCACATATTAAATAGAAAATAATTCCATGCTACTTTCACATTCATCAGAAAATAAATTACTCATATCATAACTAATACGATATTTATAATGGTCTAAATAACAGTAAATCACAAGTTGGCGTTTGGTATTGTATAAAAATGTAGCGGCAGTAATATCTGGATATTTTGTATCTAATATAGAAGTTTTTGGAGTCTTACCACGATATTGTAAGATATTTAAGATATCTTTTTCATCGACACGGCGGTAATTCAATGAATATTTATTTAAAAATTCTAATGATTTTTGTAGACGAAATTTCGAGTTAGAGCCTTTTTTAGAAATTGGTAATCCTACTTCTGTCGTAAAGTGGTTAGAATGAGCAAATTTCTCATTGATTTCAATCACGGAACGAATATCTAAACGATACTCAATCGAAACAGAACGTTTGGCATTGGTATCCGTGATATTTAAATTATAACCACTTGCCGCATCTTGATTATCAAATAAAGCAAGAACTTCTTCCATGCTTCTAGCATCTACGACTCTTCTTAAAATAAACCAAACAGGAATACCAATATGATTCATATGTTTTACATAAATAGAATTTCCTGTAAAAATCATACCATGACTATTCCAACAGAAATTACCACCTGCTAATGTATCCGTAGAAAAAAAGTCACATAAATAACCATAATCTGTTTGATATTTTACTAAAGCAGTATTATCTAAGTGATAATTTCCATCTTCATTATGTCCCCCTACTATTTCATGATTATGATTTTTAACAATAATATCAGTACATGAATCATGATAAGTATATATTTCTTTACAAAGGTATAAAAGATAATCATCTCTTTTTACTTCCGCACCATCTGCTCTTCCATATACTTCTTCTAATAGGTCAGCATATTTTTCTTCTAATTTCTTTTTTACAATTAAAAAGCGATCACAAATATCTTCTTCTTTCCATAGTTCTGGAATAAATTCTATTTCTGATTGAATTGTCTTACGAAAAGCTTTTCCCATCTGTACTCCTTTTTCATATAAGGTACCAGATACAGCCATAATTTTTAATCTTTGATTCATAGTATCACCTATCGTTATTATACATGAATTCTAAAACTCTGTAAATTTAATTTCCAAGTACTTGACAATTACTCATAAATAGCAAGTAAAGGAAATGTGAGAACAACTGTTGTTCCGATACCTAGTTTAGAATGATATTGGATGGAACCGTGGTGTTTTTTGACAATTTCCATCGATAATCCTACTCCGAGTCCAGTTCCATGTTCTTTTGTTGTAAAAAATGGTTCAGCAATCTTTTTTAAATTCTCATCAGAAATACCTTCCCCATTATCTTTAATATAAATCATTAAGTTTTGATGATCTACTTCTGTATGGATATGGAGTTTTCCTTTTTCTTTCATCGCTTCTACCGCATTCTTTAATAGATTAATCAAGACTTGATTCAGTCTATAATAATCTCCCATCATATAGTATTCCCTATCATCTATAGATGCATCTAATATGATTTTTTTCTGTTTTAAGATTGGCTTAAAATTATGGATAACTTCTTCTAATAATAAATTCATATCCATTTCTTCAGAATTAATTTTAACATGACTTGTAGCTAGAAAGTCTTGGATTAAAACTAATGTTCTTTCTATTTCTTCTTTTATAATAGGAACATATTTCTGACTATGTTCTTGATTATTGATATCAAACATATCCAAATAACCTTTACATACTGCAATTGGATTTTTAATTTCATGAGTTATTTTAAAAAGACTATTTTGAAATTGTTTTTGTTTTTCTATTTCTTTTAAAGAAATATGAAAGTTGACGATTTCATTTCCTTTATCAATAAAACGACATGCTAAATAAGTGATAATAAATGTTGCACCGATCAAGATAGGTAATTGAATTCCGATTACTTCTGATAATTTATTCGTATATATCATATAAAATAGTGTTGTAAAAACATTACTCAATAAGAAATAAAGCATCATATTCTTACGACGTAGTTTCTTATAGTGATAACACTCATAAAGTAGAAAATAAAGAAGATATGTTCCAATAAATATATATACAGATCTTTGATAATAAGAAACTTGAATCGATAGTAAAATAAAACTATATGTAATCGCACATATACTATGATGTTTTTGATATGCCAGAAAAAGAGGAATGGTAATAAAAAACATCGTTGGAATGGGAAATAATCTCATACCATAACGAATACATAAATAAAGAGATGAAATGAAAGCAAAATCTAAAAATAAATCATGATCTTTCTGTTTGGTATTACTAACTTGCACTAAATAAAATAAATATAGTAACATTGGAAAAATAATAAATATAAAGTTTAATACTAGCCCTTCGAATAAATTCATACAAATCCCCTTTCTTTCATTTCTAGAATATCAATGATATTTGTCGAATCTTGTCGAAAAAGCACAAAAAAAGTGATATTTTATCACTTTAATGCATCAATATATTTCTTAATATGGGTTGTATCAGGGCCTAAGATAATTTTTAATTGGTTTTCAATCTCTACAATTCCTTGCGCCCCTAGTTTTTGAATTCCTTCTTTATTTACCTTATCTACATCTTTGACATTGACAATAAAACGAGATTTGTGAAATTCATAATCGATAATATTATCTTTTCCTCCTAAGTAATTTACTAATTTATTTACTTCCATTTTAAAGTCTTTTTTCTTAGAACGCGTAATCGCAATTCCAATAATAATTAATATAATTAAAATAATTAAATATTGTATCCAGTTTTCCATTCTATCACCGACCTTATTATACTACATATCAAAGAGAAATTGCAATGAAATCGATATTTTTTGTCATATTGAAACAGTTTTGTTGTAACAAAAGAAAAATTAGTGTAATATGAAATAAGGTGATGTTTATGAAAAACATTTCAAAGTATAAAGTAGATAAAGGTGTATTAATTCCAATGATATTGTTTGCCATAATCAGTGTTATTACAATATATAGTGCTCAGAGTTTACTAGGTGCTGATATGCAGAATTTAGCTTTAAAACAAGTGATATGGTATGTCATTGGATTTGCTCTTGCCTACTTTATTATGTTTATTGGAAATGATTTTATATATCGAAATATATGGATCTTATATGGAATTGGTGTATTATCCTTATTTGGTTTATTCTTTTTTGGAACATCGATTAATGATGCGAAATGTTGGTATACCCTTCCTTGGAATTTAGGTACCATTCAACCAAGTGAGTTTATGAAAATTATTTTAATTATGACACTTGGTTCTATGATTCAGAAATTTAATGAGAATTTTGATAATCCTAGTATTATGGAAGAGTTTAAGTTCTTAATAAAAGTAGGGATTGTGGTAGGAATTCCTAGTCTTTTAACCTTCTTACAGCCAGATACAGGGGTTGTATTAATCTATTTATTAATTACTGTCGTGATGCTTTTTATATCAGGAATTCGCTATCGTTGGTTTGCTCTTTTATTTAGTATTTGTGCATTTGTAATTGCTATCATTCTAGGTATTTATTTTATTAATCAAGATTTATTCGTTAAAATATTTGGAACAAGTTTTTTCTTACGTGTAGATCGATTACTAGATTGGTCGAATAAAAGTGGATATCAATTAGAAAATGGAATTAGTGCGATTGGTAGTGCTGGATTATTTGGCCATGGTTTTAACAATACACCTGTCTATTTTCCTGAACCACAGACTGATTTTATCTTTGCAGTATTTGGTAGTAACTTTGGATTTATCGGTTCTCTTGCACTCATCTCATTACTTATTTTCTTTAATGTAAAATTGATTATGATTGCTATTAAAAATAATTCTAATATTAATAAATATGTGATTGGTGGAATTGTAGGAATGTTAATATATCAACAATTTCAAAACATTGGAATGACAATTGGATTAATGCCAATTACCGGAATTACCCTACCATTTATTAGTTATGGTGGTTCGAGTCTTCTTAGTTATATGATTATGGTTGGTATTATCTTTAATATTTCAAACGAAACATTACGCTATACCAATTAGTCAATCGTATAAAGGGAATATTCCCTTTTTTTGTGTCATCAAAATAAAATACTTTAAATTCTACTCTTATTTACAAAGGTAAGTATGAAATCAGATAACATAAGTAAAGTAAGAATGATAGTAACTGGTATAGGAATATGTTTTATAACGCCTTCTAATAATGGTTTTAATACATAAATAAAGAGAATAGATCCTACACCCCACATCAAACTCTTACTAAGAGAAATATACTTTCCAATAGAAAATGCTTCTTTACTATAATCCCAAAAAACAGTATGAAATATTTTTTCAATAAGAATTCCACCAATCCATTCTAATAATGTTAAAATAAGAGTAATAATCACAAAAGTAATAAATGTTTCTACCCATCTAGATAAATGAAGATGAGCAAATAAATAATTGGAAATAAGAATCACAATAACTATACCAATGCCATAAATAGGTGTCCATGGGCCATATAAAATACCACTAGTAAATTTACTATTTACCAAAAAAGAACGAACTGTTTCTAAAAGAAATCCCAATATAGAATATAATAAAAATGTATTTAAATAATACATAAAAATCACCACTTTTAGTATGGTGATTTTTTATTGTTTTATTCTAAAGTACAATAGCAAATAAATTACCAGAACCTTTATTGACTAATTTAGAGAGTGTAGTTTGTAATTTAAAGCGTACATTATCAGGCAATAGTGAAATTTTAGCTTGAATTCCTTCTTTGACAATAACATCTAAACTACGTCCAAATATTTCGCTTTTCCAAATACTTGCTGGATCATTGTCATGATCTTTCATGAGATATTGAATTAATTCTTTACTTTGTAATTCTGATCCGATAATTGGTTCAAAGGTAGATTCAACATCGACACGGATCATATGAATTGATGGAGCTACTGCTTTTAATTTTACACCATAACGACTTCCTTGTTTAATAATTTCTGGTGTTGATAATTTCATATCTTGGAGTGTTGGTGTAGCAACCCCATAACCAGTTTGTTTTACCATAGCAAGTGCATCTTTTACTTGATCGTATTCTTTTTTTGCTGTTTGATATTCTTGGAAGAGTGATAAAAGGGCTGATTTTGATGTGATGTCTACTCCGATAATTTCTTTTAATACAGTACCATATAAATCATTTGGACAGTCTAATGTAAGAGTAATCACACCAGTTTCAGTATTAACATCTGATAAATATGCACGAGAGATATATTCACAATCTTGAAATGGTGTAATAATTTGATCAACATCTTTTAATTTATCAATGTCAATCACACTTTCTCTAATCTTTTCTACATATATTTTCTTTAACCAATGATCTTTAGATAAACATCCAATCCATTCAGGCATATTAATATTTACTTCTGCTACTGGAAATTCATAAAGAGCTTCTCTTAAAATACTATAAATATCTCGTTCTGTCATATTTTCTACACTAATTGGTAGTACTGGTACTTCATAAGTTTCTGTTAATTTTTCACTCAAACGTTCTGTTTCTGGTAACATTGGATGTGTTGAGTTTAAGATAACAATAAATGGTTTACCCATTTCTTTTAATTCACTGACGACTCTTTCTTCAGCTTCTACATAATCATTACGTGTTAATTCTCCGATAGAGCCATCTGTTGTTACGACAATACCAATGGTAGAATGATCTTTGATTACTTTTTCTGTACCAATTTCTGCTGCTTCAACAAATGGTATTTGTTCATCATACCATGGTGTTTTTACCATTCTAGGGCCATTCTCATCCTCATAACCTTTGGCATTTGGAATGACATACCCTACACAGTCAACTAATCTAATTTTGGCTTCTACTTCATCAATATGAATGGTAGCTGCCTGACTTGGTACAAACTTTGGTTCTGTTGTCATGATTGTCTTTCCTTGAGCACTTTGAGGAATCTCATCCAGTGCCCTTTTCTTTTCGTATTCATCTTCGATGTTAGGGACAACTAAAGTTTCAATCACTTTCTTGATAAAAGTAGATTTCCCTGTACGTACTGCCCCCACTACTCCTAAATAAATATCACCACCTGTACGGTTACTGATACTTTTAATAATGTCTGTTTTTTCCATTCAATCCCTACTTTCTCTTTCAATTAACTATATGAGTGCGAAAAAAGAATATGAAAAAAAAAGAATGAAATCTCATTCTTTTAAGCAGCTGATGAATTTCTACTGATTTGTAGGTCAAATGTAATGTTTCCTCCAGATGCATTGTTTTCACAGTCTACATCTTGTCCTTCAATCCAGAAGTATACTCTAATTTTTGTAACTCCAGCACTTAGATTTACTAATGCTTTATAATCACTAAATCCAACTTCTGTTTGAATTTGTGGTGTTACTTTTTGGAAATATGCTCCAGCTGATGTAGCATTGGCATTTCCAAGTGTAATATTTTGATCTGATCCAAATGCAGCTTTAATACCATCATATGCAACAGCTTCATTTCCTGTACCAGCAACTAAATCATTATTGCCATAAGTATCACGAGCATTAGCAACACCATATGAAGTATGGTCATCATAGTTTGGTTCCCAAATTGTAACTGGTGCAGCAGCTCCAGCATTTAATTTTTGAATATTTTCAACTTTATCGTCACTTCTTGTATTTCCAAGAACGGCAAATGCGACACGAGTTGCATTCTTAATACCATTATCTTGTTCATCTGCAAATGTAATTCCAGAGTTTGTTGTTAAATAAACTTGTCCAGCTGTTTCAGTACGTAAAAACATATCATATACAACATAGTTACCCACTGTACCATTTTGATCTGTTTCTTTTGTAGATGCTAAAACAAAGTTACCACTATCTTCATCAGAACTTACTTCTCCTAAGAACATTTCCATCGTTCCATCAGCATTCATAATTCCAGCTGTGGATACTGGTGCCATTTGCGTTGGCAATTGGTTCTTAGCAGCACTATAATTACCACTTGCACTTGTAATATCTGTTGTAGTCAAAATTGATTTCCAATTTTTCGCATCCGCAGAAATTTGTAAACCACTTTGTGCAGCAACGTTTACATCGATTGGATTAACTGCTACTGTTTGATTGGCTGTAAACCATGCATAAGTTGCAGTTCCTAAAAATACTCCTGTTCCTACTAATAGAAGAAGCGATAATAATAATCTTCTTTTTTTCATTTGTGCTTTCTTCTTTTTATTATTCTTTTTCATACATAATCCCTACCTATTCTACTATTTCTATTTTATCATAATCAAAATCAGTATCGCAACATTTTTTCACATTTTTCACAATTAATTTACAATTGTTCTGCATCAATTGTCACTTCTACACTTTCTATTAAGTCTTGATACGTTTCTTCGTTATATATACTTGGAAAATTAACAACTAATTGATAATGATCTGTTTTCTCAACATTTTTTTGGAAATTTCCTACTGGTGCTTGAAAACGGAAAAAGTACATTCCATCTTCGTCTTGAATCACTTCTTTTTGATTGAACTCATTCATGGTACTACCATTCAGATAAATCTTATATTCAATTGGTATATTGGTTGTTGTTCGCAATGATAAGTGATATTCCATATCTACTTCACTGACATTGTTATCTTGAAAATTCGATACGTTTATATCGTAAACATAATCTTTTCCATCTGGTTTTATATCAAACATTTTTAATGTCTGCGTTTGTGTGCCTGGATTGATGGTATAAAAAGCGATTTCACTGATTGCTTCTCCTTGACCATTTGTATAAAATTTAGAAAAAGCAAAACGTGTACATGATAACAAGATAAAAATTCCAATTACCGCAACTGTAATACGATTGAAATATAAAAATTTCTTTTTATCAATCATCTGAATTCTCCTTTTTCATTTTGATACCAGAGTAATAAATACCAAAATCATCATCTCGCGATAAATATTTTTTTCCTGTATAAGAGAATGCCAGTGAAAAACATAATAGTGTAATACATATTAAAATAATAATTTTAGGTGTTGTAATCACTTTAAACCAAACACCAAAATTTGGTAATATTTTAACAACTTTTCCTACTACTTGTTCTTTTAAGATGGCTTGATCTTCACTTTGATTGGCATCTCCTTTCGTAATATAACCTGTATCATTGACTTCCATCACACGATGGGTTACAAATGTATCTCCATCTTCATATGTGAGGATATCCCCCTCTTTTATATCTTCATTTAAATGAACAATGATTAAATCATTCGTTGTAATGGTTGGTGACATACTATTACTTCCAATTTGAAAGCATGTGTATGAAAATAAATTGACATATTTATGTGATAGTATTTTCATACTGACAAAAGAATATAAACATATTAATAAAATAATACCTAAAACGGCAAATAAAACATTGCCGACAATTTTCGCAATTTTATAAATTGTCCCACTCTTCATAATGTCACCACGCTTTTTATTCTATTCTGTATACTGTTCAAACTGAATGGAAATTGGAATTGTAAATTGACTATCAGGGGTTTGTCCTAACATGGAATCACTTTCATTGTATTGATCATCATACTCCCAGTGAAACGTGACCTGAATGGTATCTTTTACGCCATTTTCTATTTCATTTAATGTCATAATACGACTGTAAACACCATCTTGTTCCGTTAGTTGAATTCCGTTCAGTCCTTCAATTTGATCAAGTTGAATTTGTGTATATTGATTTTGACTCATATCGATTTTCATTCGATATTGAAAAGATACTTCGGTATCTTTTGGATCAATAACGATTTGAAAGATTCCAGTGACTCCTGGAGCGAAACGATCCACACGATTTCCTTGACGATCCGTATAAGTAATCTGATCGACATAGAAAGTTTGAGCTTCACCATTCAAATCATACTGATTGACAAAAATATGCCATTTTGCAACTTCTAAATCTGTTTCATTTTCAATTTTTGTTTCAAATAATCCAAAACTATTTGCCACCTGTAATACTGTGAGAAGCAAAAAGACAACACTAATAAAAATCAGTGTCTTTTTCATTCTTCATCTTCTTCAATTGGTGTTTTAATTTCAATGATAACACGATATAGTTCATATAAGAATAAAACTAAAGTTGGCAAGATTACTAATAGTAAAAATCCAAAACGAGATTCTAAAACAGCCAATACTTTTCCAATTTTTGGATAAACTTTTGCTGTTTCAGTTTTACCAATCAAACTCTCACTTGAAATATCATGATTATCATTAATTGTAAAGGTACTTTCCTCAGTACTTACAGGAACTATTTCGGTAATGGTTCCATAGCGAATACTAGCTACACCATTTTTTACTTCATAAAAGAAAATCTCATCGGTACGTCGTATATCTTTTAATTCATTTTTTTGAAATAAAACAAGATCTCCTTCTTGATACCTATCTGAATTATCGTCGATAATCACAAAGCTATAACCAAACATTTCTGTTACTTTATATTTATTGTAACAAAGTAAGCATGCTGTTACAGCGATCACAACAACTAGATAACAAATTCCTATAATTCCTAATATTGCTTTTAAAACTTTCTTCATTTTTCTACTCCTTTATGTTCATTGTACCATAAATCAACCTATTTAGGTATTTTTTTATTTCTTTTCCATTATTTTTTGAATCTTCTTCATATCTTCTAATGATTGTAAAGAAATCTTCTGTTTTTGTAATTGATAATATACTAATATTTTCTTTAAATCACTCATACAGAGATCTAATTGATTTCCTTCTAACATATCTTTTGTAATCTGAATACCAAGCAATTGATAATTGGCAATTACCATATCAGAAAGATTCACATCTTCTAATATTGTCATATTATTTATCATCGTATTATCAGGATTTAATACAAAAGAAGTTAATTCTTGATGGATTTGATCAATCTCTTCATAAGTAATGTCACTATTTTGTTCACGACATAAATCAGCTACAAAACAATAGTATTGACTTAATAATAACAGTGCTTTAAATATCGTTGAATTATCACGAATATTTTCTTTTAACACAGTTTGAAACATCACTTGGTCAATTTCTGTATACTGTTCATGAATATCTTGAATCACTTGATTAATTTCTGGTTCTAATTTATCTACTTTTGTCTTTTTACTGGAATGTGTTGATTTCTTATTTAATTTCCATAATTTCTTCTCTAATTCTTTGATTTTCTTCATATGTTTCGCAATTACATTCTTCTCTAAATTTTCTTTATATAACTTCTTCATTTTTTGAATAAATGAATCGTATTTCGTATAATTTTGATATTCTTGAAGAGAATGTAATAACTTTAATGTATCTTGATATACTTCTTCTAATGATTGTTGATTTGGATAGTGACTAAAATACTTCTGAATCAGTGGTTCTATTTTGTTTTCTGCATAGTCATCCACGCGATAAGTATCAGTTACAAAATAATAAAGTAAATTATTTTTATCTTCTAATTTTACTTGTTCTAATTTATGTCTTAAATAAGAATAATCATCGATTAAATTCTTTTCTCCCTGTTTAAAATGAGATAGTAATGTTTGATTTGTTTTTTTTATGTATTTTTCAAATTCTGATTGATGTTTTAAGTATAGATGTCTCATATTGAGTTCTATTTCCAAAATCATATGTGAATCTTTCCAATAAAGATCTTCGAATACTTTTTCTAAATCTTTACTGTCTAAATAATACTGATAGGAGAAAAAGGAATCCATATACTGAGTAACAAACTTGGTATAAGTGAAATCTTTACTTTGTAATGGGATTCCTACTTTTTGGAAAAGATCGATCATTCTTTTTAATATTTGATTATTTTGTTTTAAATCATTATTTTGATAATGGGTTAAACAATAAATATTTTTATCTAACTTTAATTTCTCGTATGCAGTACTTAAGTTATTTGTATATGAGAGTGCTTTTGTCAATTGTAATAAAGCATCATCATATTCTTCATATTGATGTTCTGTTAAAGACATATATGGCTTTTGTCTATTTACTAATTCTTGATAAATGGTATTTAATGTTTCTTGATAGTGAGCAATTTCTTTATCTATTTCAGTTAAAAATTTCTTTTTATTTTTGATGTTATTCGTAGGAAGACTTTGAAATACTTCTTGACTTAGTTCAATATCTTTTTCAATTTTTTCCTTCATTTAATTCTTTCTCCACTTCTTTTTTCTCTGTTTCTAACTGTTTTAGATAATTTTGAACGATCTGATAACATTCGATTAACTCACTTGTTTTTACTTTTTCTACATCCATATGAATCCTCCTATTTTATTATAACATATTCTGTACAATCGCCAATAAAAGTATCTCCATCGTATAGAGCAAATACAAATCGATATGTTCCACTTTGTAGATAATCTTTTAAGTAGATAAATTTATCCATGTTGCCGGTTGGATTTTCTTCAAACATATATTCATATTCTCCAGTTGCTTCTAATTGGTTAGTAATATAATCTAATAAATTGACATCCACATATTCCGTACTATAAATATCATCATATGTTCTACGTGATAGACGAACACGAATATTTGGGTTAGCTAAATTAGATGAATATTTCACATGGAATACGAGTGCATTATTCTCTGCTTGTGTATATCCTGTTTCTTTATCGATGGTTAATTGTTCATCATCTAAAGAAACATCCAATCCATATTTACTATTTACAATTTCCAATGGAATTTCAATTTGATCAGATGAATTGTTTCCAAAGTAAATTCCATCTGGTGAACCAAATGATTCAATTTTTAATTTATAAGTACCACTAATTAGATTGGCTGTATTGGTATTAATTTTAATACGACTGAATACATTTGCTACTTTATCAGCCAGTGGAATACGAACACTTCCATCCATACGCGGATAATAAGTAACACCATCTAATTCATAATTTAATCCTAATAAACTACTATTGTTTAACTGATTATTATTCGCATCATAAATGGTAATATAAATTCCCAATCGTTTATCAAAATAAGTTGTATCGACAACAGTTGAACCACTGACACTTGGTTGTATAAAGTTGGTTGTTAATTCTAAGTTGGTACTATCTCCAATATAAACAGGATTATCAGATAAGGTACCTTCAATATCGATTTTCGCTTGTTGTTCATCGTATAAATTGTAGGTTAGATTGGCATGTTGAATACCAAGAACACTCAGTAGTGTTTGATTCTGACCATTTCTCAGTTCGATTAAAAGAGAATTACCAATCTGATCACCTCTGATATTGGTATCTCCAAAGTCAACAATAAAGATGAATTCTTCTTGAATGATGCCTAAGTCCTGAGCATAGTACTTCTGCATATTTTCCCATTCTTGATAGTGATTATCACTGCTTGTCGATCCCATCTTAATAAAGTCTTTGAAGAAATAAGAACTTTCTCCATATTGTTGATGTTCGGCTGTGGCTCTTATAACATCTTCACTAGACATAACATGATAGTAATAAGTCGGTTCATTCGTAAGATCAATCATAGTAATTTTTGTCTTTTCTGGAAGTACATAATTAGAAACTAAAGCATGTTGATAATCTTGTTGATAATATGTTTTATCTGTTTCCATATAAAGTGAATAATAAGCACTCAATGTCGATTTATTCGTAATATCTGTTTGCGTTGAAGCAAATAGATCATATTTTTCTCCCGATGTCATAGCACCTTCATATTCATTATTAGAATAAAGTGCTGAGTTCAAAGTAACATTAATATTGACTCTGGTTACTTCATTATTCAATTCATCAATTGGTGTAATTTCTAAAAGAGAGATAACGACAGTTCCTAATTCTCTTTGTTTTGTTAAGTTTTTAGAGTGATATAAGTAGAAGATAAAACTAGGAACAGCACTGGAGTTTTCAGCTTTATAGTTGGTTGTTCCAACCACTGGTGTTTGTTCATTGGTCTGAAAGTCAGTATGACCTTTGGTTACAAATCCATTGTTAGAAGCTTCCATACGAAGTCCCATCACATCATCTGCTTTACCTTCTTGATTGACACGTTCAATGGTATCAGGATCTACTAAAGAGAATCCTTCTTCTAGATTTTGATAGTTAAATCCAAGTATTTCAAATTGGGTATTTGCTCCTACTGATGTAACAAGAGGTAATTCATAAGTTCCTAATGTTGCATATTTAGAAGCTGTTAATGTCAGTTCATATGTAGTAACTGTTTCTCCAATTACCCACATGTAATAACTAGCATCACTTGGTGTAGGTTCAATGTATTTTACTTCAACCGTTCCTTCAACTTCTTCATCTTCATAATTACTGTAGAAACCATCTTTGGTAATATCATGATTTGTATTATGTAATCCTAATACATAACTACCAGATGTAAAGGCATAAAACTCTCCAGGAGCAACTACATCTCCAGCTTCGTATTTCTTATCATAAAAGGCTGTAAATACACGATCATTACGATCTAATTGATACATTCCAAAGAATGTCATACCACTGACTTCTCCATAACTCGTAACCGCTTCATTAGTTGCGACATTCATGTTCTTTCCTTCTAACATATAGACACGATTATTGACATTTTTCGTAACAGTTCCATCATCGTTAATAGTAACTGTTGCTTTTTCTTCTTTATCACCATCAATTTTTAAACTATTCCATTTTTCCAATAAGTTCGTACCATTTTCTAAGAATAAAACACTATCATTCGCAATTTTAAATTCTTTGACACGACTAATACTAAACTTCGTTGTTGAGAATTCGTTTGTTCTATCGGTTGTTCCTTCTAGTTTAATAGCAGAATTGATTAATGTGACAATATCTGCTCTTTGAATAGAAATATTTTCTTGATATTGTTCAAATGTTCCATAGTTTGAAATATCGATATAACTATATCCTTCTGTACTAGATGCGTTACCACTTCCAAAGATAGAACCTTTGATATAAAATTCATCATAACCAGCTCCATCAATTTGAATATTGATTCCTTTGGTAACACTAATAAATGAATAATCGTAGTTTGGATCACCACTCGCATTGGCTTCTCCTCCACCAAAGACTGTTCCATCGATTTTGATTGGTGATTTAATTAATTGTTCATCTACTTTTCCAATATTTAATTCTACGATTCCATATAATACAGCTGTATTCGCACCACCATAGACATTTCCATGAATTGTTGCACCAGCTATATTTACTTTACTAACTGAATTATTTTTATCTTCACTACCGGTATTGGCAGCATTTCCTCCTCCAAAGACATGTTTATCAACAATTGTATTATTATCGACATCTAATTTTGTCGTTCCTAGTACAATTGCCGTAGCACCATTTCCTCCGGCATAAATACTACTTGCAACATAGGAATTCGTGACATAGACATTGGTATTACCAGAGACAACACCTAAGTTACCACCACCGAATAAATCTCCATTGATGGTAGAGTTTTCAAATGTTACTTCTGTATCTTCTGTTACTTCGGCTTGGTTTCCTCCACCAAAGAATTCACCTGTCATTTCAATGCCACTTACATGGACATGAGGACGATCGGTTGGAGCCATATTTCCTCCTCCATACAAGTTGATATAACTTCCTCCATTTAATGTGACATATGTATCATTGGTTAAACCACCTTGGTTATTTCCTCCATAAACGTTATTAACAACTAATTGATTTGGATTACTAGCCGATACATTTGCGGTTTGAACAGTTCCACTCTGATTACTTCCACCAAATGTATAATCCGCAGTTCCAGTCATTAAATTGACATTGGTTGTCGTAACTCCAGCTTGGTTTCCTCCACCATAAATATAACTAACATTAGAACCATTTAATGTAACATGAGAAGTTGTCGTCGATGTTTTATTACCACCACCATAGACATTACCAATGGTTCCATTTAATAATGACACATTCGTTGTAGCAGTAATTCCACCTTGGTTATTTCCACCATATACTTCTTGAATATTACCACCTTGTATCATTAAGTGAGAGGTTGGAACATCCCCTTTCATGTTAGAACCACCATAAATCGTTCCAATGGTTCCACCAGTAATATCGATGTTCGTATCGTCTACCATATTGGCTTGTTCTCCACCACCATAAATTGTAGTTGCATTTCCGTTGGATACTTGTATTTCACTGCTGTTTGTATCCGTTAGTTTTCCACCACCATACATGGTCGTTACTTCTCCAGCAGTCATTGTAATATCGGTTGTGGTCGTTTTACCACCAACATTATTTCCTCCATAAAGTTGGATGGTAGTACCACCACGTACTGCAATATGAGCAGCGTTTACATTTCCACTACGATTACTTCCACCAAACAAATTTGTTACTGTTGCACCATTTTGATTTACTTGTGTTGTTGTAACAAGGGTATTATTTCCTCCCCCATAAGCGTTTTCAATCGTACCACCGTTTAAATTAACAACAACATTTCCATTTGGTTCTCCTCTTGCATCATTTCCACCAAATAAATTAGTAATGGTTCCACCATTGGTCGTAACTGTAACATTTCCAGCAACATATGGTGTAATAGAAGCATCTCCTTTTCCACCACCAAATACACCGTTAATTGTTCCAGCATTGACAGTCACATTGGTTGGATAAGTACTTGCTTGATTACTTTTACTTGTACTATTTACGACTCCGTAAGCACTACCTCCATAAACAGAACCAGTAACAGTTAAAGCATTTGTATTTTCATTTCCTGCTGTAACAGATACTTCTTGACTAATATAAGTATTTTCACCTAATCCCCCACCATAAGTATCTTTAATCGTTCCATTTACTAAAGTAATATTACTACTACCATAAACTGTTCCTTCTTGGTTACTACCACCGTAAATAGAATCTAGAACAGTCCCTCCATTTAAAGTAATATCAATCGTCGAAGTAACACGACCACTACGTCCTGAACCACTATGGTTACCACTTCCAAAGATAGATCCATTGACAGTACCACCAATTAATTGGATGGCTGTACTTGATGTACTAGAAGCACTATAACCTACTGTTCCATAGTTTCCACTTCCATAGACATTTCTTTTAACAACTGCTTGATCGGCAATAATGATATTAGAATGATCAACAGACCCGATTGTCGCATATCTCGTATTTCCATTTCCACTACCAAATACAGAACCAGCTTCAGCACCCCATAATGTTTGATTACTATTCATCATGGTATCATTTCCAATGGTAGCATTTCCACCAACATAAATATAAGAATCTCCTGTTAATGTTCCATCGCTACTACTACCATCATATCCATTACTACCACCAAATACACTGTAATTTACTAATCCTCCTGTAATTTGTAAAATACGATTTCCATAAGTAGTAGAAGTACCTGCTCCTCCTACAATCATATCTACTTCTCCACCGGTCATATAGATAAATATATCATTTTGGTCCCCTTTACTACTAGCAGTTAATGGTCCTCCAATTAAATTACGAATCGAGCCACCTTCTATTTTTGCACTACGAGGAGCATAATGAGTTCCACCATTACGACCTCCTACATAAACGCCAGAAGTATGATCAATACTATTCGTTCCAAAGTCTCCACTTTTAACAATTGTATAAATTGCTGGAATCAAATCATCGTTAGAAGAATAAATTCTTCCACCCCATCCTCCAGCGGCACAGAAGTAAAGACGTAAATTAGAATTATTTACTGTTGCTCGATCATAATCATTTCCATATATAGTCGTTGTTTCTGTATACAGTTCTGTTCCTGTAGTACCAGTTCTAGATCCCATTGTCGAAGAAGAGGCATTATAATCACCAGATTCTACGATAAAACGATATCGTTCTGGATTAGATCTCGATCCAAACGACCCATTTTCCCATATACTTGTATTATTTAATCCTCCTAGAATCGTATTAAAATTGACATGAGTTCCATCATTTTTAATATTACGTCCTAATTTCACATTGAAGTAATTTCCGTACAATGTTGCATTCGTACTATTGCTAGAACTTGGATTGGTTTCTCCATGATAAGAAGAAGAAACAATCGTTAGATTTTCAATTCGTGTATCAGCATAGCAAACCACACTAAGACGACTTACATTCCAAATTGGATGATAATCATAGTCATTATAAATTCCAGTTAATGTAAATGGTTTCGTACTAGATTCATCCCAGGCAGATGACATGTTCCCATTCATAACAACAATGTTTGTATCACGAGTAGTTAAATAATAATATTTCATATCTGGATCAAGTAACTCTTCCTGACCATCATCCTTATAAAATTGTATCAATTCATATAACAAGCAACCATTTCTTGTTGTACAAGTCCCACTTTGAACTACTCCGTCTTGATTGTAATATCCAGTTGTAGGACTTTGATAAGGAATTGTTACTTGTCGATAATATCCAGACATATTTGAAGTTTCTTGGAACAAATCACTTTCTTCTGTACCAATAATTGTCGGTTGTAAATTTGCATCTACAAAACGTCTTCCACTTTTCTCATAATATGTAGTACCTAATTCATACTCATCATTTTCATCTTGCAAATAAAAAACTTGACATGTATTTGTTTTTGTTCCTGTTTCTAAGAATCCAAACGAAGGAGCTTCACATGTATATTCTGCATAGTAATTCGTACTCTCATCATAGCAATCTGTACAAGTTCCATAATCAACATCGGTTCCACCAAAAATGCTGCTTTTTGTTGCAGTGGTAGTAATTGTTCCACCTTTATAATATCCAGCTACATCTGGATATTCATAAATGTAATTAATTGTACTAATCTCATTCATTCCTTTATCTTTTAATTGTGACTGTATGGCATCTACATCAGTACCACCATTCACATAGGCAACGGTTGCTCTTGTCCAAGAAGCATACATATGAATTTCAATTGGTTGTGGTAAGTTGCCTGCATATGTCACTGGCACTTTAACAGTACGAACATAATAATTATCATCATAAGATATTTCTGCTCCACGATAATTTGTCATCCAACCATTGAACGCTAAATCATTAGGGGCATCAGAAAAAGGGTTGTCAATTAATTCAATTTCAATATATCCATTTTCAACTGGATAATATTTCTCATATACAAATTTACGCTGTTTTTCATTGAAAGAAACATAACCAGTATGTTTTCCATCATAACTCGTTCCATCATAGATAACCGTTGTTTTTACTAAATTGGTATCTCCATATATATTTTTATTACTTAGGGTTGGTAAACTACCATTATCACTGTTTGTATAATTCTGTCCAGTATAGTAATAATAATCACTCATAGAATCATCGATATAAACAGTATCACCAGCTATACCACGTGATATTGTATCTGTTGGGTTAGCTGTTTTTAGAGCTCCATAAGTAAATGCGATTGTTGTAATAGGAATAATACACGCAAAAAGAGCAAGTAAGTATGCTTGTTTTTTCTTCTGCCACTTTCTTCGCATATTACCCCTCCTTTTCTATGCTGGATTAGTTGTAAATTCTAAACGAAAACTAATATCTCCATAAGAAGCATTATCTTCACAATCCACATCTTGACCCTCTAGCCACATATAAATTCTTACTTTAGTAATAGAAGGTTCTAAATCAAATACTTTTTGATTCGTACTGCCACTCTTTGGTGTAGATATATCTACATTCACTCTACGAAATAAATCTGGATAAGTAGCACTGTTCGCATTTTGTAATAATACATGACTACTAGTTGGTATTTCACGAATCACACCATCATATGGTAGTAAACTACCTCCTGTTTGAGAAGTTGTAATACCATAAATATTTTGAGCATTTTCAACTCCATAAGCAGTATGAGTATCATAATTAGGTTCCCAAATATAAGCTTTATTGGCTCCATTTAAACCTTGGGCTACCCCTGCTGAATCTCCAGAATTTCCTTCATTCAAGAATGCAACACGGGTTGCATTTTCAATTCCCTTACTAGTTTCTCCTAAATAAGTTACTTGTGAATTACTAGATAAATATAACTCTTTATTATTTGTCGTACGGAAGAAAAGATCAAAAGCAATAAAATCACCTTCACTCTCTTCTCCAAAACTTTCTGTTTCTTGACTTCTTTCAACAACTAATATGAAATCGGTAGAATTCGTATTGGTTGCTTGTCCTTTAAATAATTCTAAATAGCCTCCATTAATTGTTCCTCCAGATGAGACTGGATTTAATTGATATGGAATTTGATTCACACTATTACGATAGTTTTGATGAGCATCCATAATATCTTGCACAGTCACTACTTGTTTCCAATTAATCGCATCAGTACTAACTTCTAATCCCCCATCTGCTTGAACATGTACATCTAAGGAATCAACACTCACAACACGATTACTAGAAAACCATGCATAAGAAGTTGTAATAAATAAAATAAAACTAAAGAATAATGGGAATAGCGCTAATTTTCTTCTCTTATCTGCCTTCTTTTTCATTATCCACATGCTCCTCTGTTATTTTCATATTTAATTTAATTTCGCCACCGATAATCGCGTCGACACAATCAGGGTCATCTCCCTCTAAATAAATCACAATTGTATATTTATCAATATCACCTGGGTGAAATTCCTTACGTTGTTGTAAGACTGCGATTTCATCTGAATAAAATGGTGTCGTATTTTCTTCTTTTTCATTTGTCATACTATTTTTCTTCGCATAAATGGTTCTCTGTCCATTTTGATATACCATAACGCGAATAGCTTCATCTACATTTTTAATGACATCTAAAATATTAATTTGATACCAATAATGAATCGTTCTCTCCCCTTCATTACCAACATAAAATGTATATGCGATATAATTATCTCCATTATGAGCACCATCTGCTTCTTCATTGAGATTAGATGGTAACCAATTCACAGAAATATTATCCATAAATTCTAACTCTTTGGCATATAACTTATTTCGCGGTGTTTTATTTTCTAAATTATCGTATAAGACAATACCACTTTTTAAAGAAAAGTTCGGGTCTAATGTAACTGTAAAATTACCACCTTTATAAATTACCATCAGTACAAAAAAAAGGGCCAACAAAAAGAGAAAGAGGAAAATAACTATTCTCTTTGTATACTTTACTCTTTTCTTTTTTGCTTCTATTTTTTTTGCGGTTACTTTTACAGTACTAACAGCCATAGTTTCACTACCCTTTATATTAATATAATTTTATCATATTTTGTCGTTTTTTGTAAATTATACAAGAAAAAAACGTTAATGTTTTTTAACGTTTTGAGTACGACGTAATCCAAAGTCAAAATCAGGATCATCTTTTAACACATGAATGGACATTGTTTTAAATAAATCATCTAAATTTAAAGTATCATCACTCACTGTTTCATGAGGTATTTCTTTACTTGCTTCTTTATTTGGCATTTCATCTTGATAGATTAATATTTCAATTTCTTCATTAGATGGTTTTGGTGTCTTTGGGTGATGTTTTTTCGTAAAGTAAAACAGACAAACAACAGCAATCACAAAAATAGTAATGATTAAAATAAATGAAAGCACTAGTATCATGTTCATCTTGTATCACCCCTCTATTCTAGACTATAACAATTTTATCATAACTGTTTTTTTATCGCAATCGATTCCTCAAAGAATTATAAACTTTACAACTATTGACACTACCTATTCTTTTTTTTGACACATCCTACACTCGTTTGACAGTGCAGATGATATAATGAAATTAGAGAAAAAGGGGTGATGCATCTGATTCGAGTAAAAAAATGGAAATTAGTGATTGCGATTTGTGCTTTAGTCATTTGTATCACACAAATCCAACAGACATATGCGAAGTATTTAGATAGCAAAGAAGGAGATACAGACTTTCAAGTAGCTCAGTGGAAAATTTTAGTCAATGATCAAGATATTACAGAAGCTGCAACTATGTCATCTTTAATTACTCCTGTTTATATTGCCAATGAACATATGAAAGATGGAGTCATTGCTCCAGGAAGAAAAGGTTATTTTGATTTGATGATTGATTCTAGTAATACTGAAGTGTCTTTTCAATACAATATTTCGATCATGAATTCGGAAAATAGTTCAGTCAAAGATTTAAAAATTACAGGTTATCAAATCAATGATGGAACACTCATTCCTGTCAATGATGAATTAAATAATATTCACGATACGATTTATTACAATAATCCAACCAAGTTAAATAAGATTCGTGTTTATTTTGAATGGATTGATGGAGCTGGAGAAACAATGGATAATGCCAGTGATACCAATGCTTCTATCCAAGGACAGAATGCGAAGTTAAAAGTAAATTTATCATTTACCCAAGTTGCACAATAAAACCACAATTAATTTTGTGGTTTTTTTTGACTAGCAACTAATTTAACATTGATTTGGATTTGTTTTTCATCAGGGTAATCTTGTTGATATTGATAAGATTTCTTACCCCAGTAAGTATCTAATTCATCGTTTCCTGACTCATATGGCCAATCGAGATGAACAGAAAATGTTCCAACTGTCCCGACTGGAATTTCAGGTTGATCGATTGTAAATGTAACTTGAAAAGGATAACGAGTACGTAGTATTTCCAATAATTTATCACTGGTATAATCTTCATCTGTATAAGTCTCATCTAATATTTTTACTGATTTCACAGTATAGGTAATATATGCAGGAAGTTCTCCAGAGTTTTTAATTTCAATGGACTCTTGAAATGGTTCCATTCCAGGATAAATAGAATCGATTTCAAAAAATACATTATCTGTAAGATCATTTCCATCTTGTTCAAAGGTTATTTTCCATGATTTAACACCTGTTGTAAGCTGATTAGAAACTTTATTACTATATATAAACCAAGCAAACGCATTTGCCATAAAGGCAAAAATCAAGAAAAAGAGTGTACTACGACGAACTTTACGTTTTATCTTTTTGATTTTATTCTTCTTGGCCATCTTCTTCTAGTTCACTTTCTTTACGATTGATATAATCTAAAATTTCTAATAGTATTAAAAATGCGATTGGTACAATAATTAAGAAATATAAACCATAAGAATTATTTAAAATATGACTAAACCAACTTAATACTTTTGGTCGATAAGAAACAGTTCCGTATAGTTGGTCAGAACGGATTTCTGGATCTGCTACTTGGTTCGCAATTCCTTGTGTTGTAAAATAATAAGTTCCATTTTCTTCACGTTTTTGAATGACTCTATGGGTAATAATTTTATCTTTATAATCATCCTTTTCTCCTAAGTAGGCAACATCATCCCCTACTTCAATCTCTTTTGGATCTTCTTCTTTTACAACGATTACATCGTATATTTGATATTCAGGTAACATACTTCCTGTTACTACTGTAAACATACGATAACTACCTAAACTTACTTGGTTATTAAATAGTCGTTGAAGTGCAATTAATAAAACAATCAGAATCACACACACCCATATAACTACTTTTACCAATCCTACTAAAAAACGGACAATTGGATTATCAAATATCTTCTTGATCACTTTCATTTTTTCTCACCTTCAAATGTTCTATTTTATCCATATATTCACGGATTGCTTTTTTATAAATGCGCTCTATTTCACTGGTATCTAATACTTTCTTATATTTTACTTTCACATATTGATCACCAACTAATTTCATCAGTTCTTCTAATGATAATTGGTCACTGATATTCATCAGCTGATTCACAGATTGATTGACAACTTCTTCCTGTAAACTTTCCTGTTCTTCTTTTGTGACTTCCGGTTGATTCATAGTATTCATAATCAGACAATTCAATAAGAATGATTGATCCATCATCTCTTTTAATTTCCCTTGATCTTGATAGTCCTTATTGGTATGATTACTCTTCACACTTGGTTCCATATTCATCTGCATAAAATTCCACAAATCTAATGCGTATTGAAAGTTCACATTTTTTAAAATTAAATTGGTTTTTTTAATCGGTGAAGTAACCGGTGCGACATGCAATTTAGCAATACTTTTATATACATCAGAAGAACATAAATCACGGATTCTTTCCTCTACTTTCGCAATACGATTGGGGATAGAATCTACTTGATTTTTTTCTTTTCCCTTTTCTTTTTTTCCCGTCAATTGTAGTGATAGTTCTACCGTCTCGTCATTCATCTTACCTTTTCCTTGATAAGTAAAGTTCTTATATTCATTTAACTGGTTATCAGCAATATCTTCTTTCTTCTTACGTTCAATATATAACTTCATATTATTAATCAAAGTATAAATAAAACGATTCTCATAAGTATTAAAGGTCTCTTCTTTATTAATATTTAAAATCTTAGAAGGACGTACTTCTCCTGTTTTTTGATTGTAATCTTGAATTAAATTGGTATTTCTAGATAAGTGTTTAATACTATCAACGGTAATACGACGCGCTAATTCAATTTTTACAATCTCTTCTTCATTGACAATAAAACGATTTGGGTTTCTCAAGATATTATCTAAATAACGAATTGTTTCTTCCATTTTTACTAACCAAGTATCATCATAAGTTGAAGAATTTGATTTTTCTTTAACGTGCAAATTAGAAACTAAATTTTTTTGGAATTGTTCTTTCTGACTTGGCGAAGTACGATTATATAAATTTACAATGTCTTCCATTTTTCTCACCTACTATGTTAATTTTTTCAATCTAAGAACGTATTCTTCACACTCTTTCATTTTTCCTTTACCAAATGTATTGTCTAAAAATTCGACAAAACCATCGATTTCATCACGGATATATGAAACGTTTAATTGTTCGAATTTACGTAAAATTTTCTTGGCAATAAAGTAGTCTACTCCACTTACTTCATCACCACCACAAGCTACGTAAACAGGTACAAACTTCTTCATATGAGCAACAATACGGTTACCAAAAGCAATACGGAAATGTTTAATCACATAATTATCCATTTCTTCTATTTTTCTTAGTACTTCATCACTCATTGGATTTTGTTCCATAGCATCTTGAAATAAACGATCTAAATAAGAGTAATTGACATCTTGGGCCGGTGTATCAATCGGTTCAAAAACTTCCCCTTTATCATTGATATCAATTGGCATAGCACGGTCATATACTTTATCTGTTACCATAAATGTTGAGTCATCGTTATTGATAGTACCAATATACCATGTATTTGGACTGATTTTTAATTTTCCGTCAATTAATTTTTTTGGATCATTTGGCCAACTACTAGATACGAGTTCTACAACCCATTCATCTTTATTTGGCATTTCCAAAATAGATAACATTTCAGCAAAGTAATACTCTACTCTGGCGATATTCATTTCATCGAGGATAACAGTATAAACATCATCTGTATATCCTGCTTCATAAATCGTTTTTAACACTTCTGTTTCGTTAAACTTCTTCGTAAATTCGTTAAAGTAACCAAATAACTCAGTACGATCACGCCATGATGGTTGTACAGAGGCAATACAAGAATCATGTTTTAAGAATTTTCCCCAAGCATAAGCTAAGGAAGTTTTACCGGTACCAGAAATACCTTGTAAGATAATTAACTTCGTAGAAGCAAGTGCTGATATAAATATTCGAATCATTTCTGTCTTATAATATAATTTTAATTGACTCGCTGCAAAATTACGAAATAGTTCTACTAATTCCGGTAATGAGAAACTATCATTGTAATTCTTAACCGCATAATTCGCATACAATAAATCTACTTCATTTAATTTCGCAAAACGAATACCATCGGCACTGACATTTTCTTCTTGTTTCTCTTCTACTCCTTCCGTATCTGTTTCATTTGGTTTCAATCCTAAGTGAGATACTTTCATAGCTAGAATATCTTCTTTTTCTTTGACCAAACTAGATACTTCATCATTTAATTTTGCCACCTCGTTTAATAATTCTTCTTGTTCTACGAGTGTTTTACGGAAGCGAATATACTTGCGAATCAAAAAGACGATTAAAAGGACAAAGCCAACAACGATTAAGACTAAAAAGATAATTACTAACGCTACAAATAACCATTCTGGGCCATTAAAATCATCTTTATAAAAATCTAAGATACGAAGATAAGCTTTCCAATCAAACATCTGTTTTAAACCTTGTACACAAGCAATTAAAACAGTTAATATACTTCCAAAAAACTGACTTAAAAACTCATATAAAAATCGAAATACTGTATCCATTCATCCACCTTCTAACTTGGTATATATAACACATCGAATTGCCCTTTTAATTTTTCAAACATTTCATTGTGATTAGTAATCACATAAGTAAATATTTTCAATAATACCATTGTCTCATCATTTAATAAGAAAGAATCATCCAATACAATAGCAACATGAAATCCATTTCTCGTTAATTCATATACCTCTTCTTTCGCTGTTACATAATCTTTCCACAATATCTTTAAAGCTAACTTTTCTTTTGTAATATCATTATCAATCATCGTCAATAATCTTTTTTTCTTCTTCTGTTTATCTTTTAACTCTAATTTATAATCCACTAAATAACATTTGTGAAAAATCCCTTTAATAATATCTTGTAATATTTTGACACCAACCAAAGAATATGTCACAAACAATTTCTGTTCCTGCATATCTTTATTATTAAATACTTTTGTAATGGCATATTCACTATATAATTTAGAAAACTTCAAATGATGTTCTAACTGACAATCAAAAATTTGATTTTGATTTACTTTTACATAGTTGATACTAAAGTTCTTATCTTGAAACTTATCGATAAATTCTTCTTTTGCAGTTAAATCATCTTT
The DNA here is from genome assembly GCA_949288035.1 of uncultured Mycoplasmatota bacterium. Taxonomy (GTDB): domain Bacteria; phylum Bacillota_I; class Bacilli_A; order RF39; family UBA660; genus UMGS2016. The sequence goes on along the minus strand of CASEIJ010000046.1, from coordinate 25,992 downwards.
TAATTGGTGATAAAAGTTTACTTCAAATTGATCATCTTCAATTCCTAACTCTTCTGTTCGATATTTCGCAATCTCGGAAATTAAAGTACGGACAGAATCACATTCACAAACATGATCAAAATACAAAATATATTTAAACATAGAAAACATATATTTTGCTTTCTTTTGATATCTTTTATCATCTTTGACTCCAGCTAATGCTTTTTTCAAATAATAAACAATATTTGCCTCAAATCGTGTATGTACTTCAGGATATAAATTATAATAGCGTGTATTTACATAAGCATTAATCAAATCATCGTAAATATCTTGATCAAAATAATGACCCAAAATAGATTGTAAATACTTTTTAATTGCTTTTTGTGAAAATGAGACATATTCTTGTACAATATTGCAACTCATCTAACCAACTCCTAATAATCATAATGTACTTTTACAACACCATCAGAATCTCCATTACTAGAATAATCTTTTGATGCATCTTTTTTATAGAATTTTACAACACTACTACTAGATGCTTCCATATCAAATGTAAATTGATTGACATAATCATAACCATTTAATTTTTCTGTTTTAATTTGATATGCCTGTAAAAACGTTGTACTGTTATTATTTATATAGACAACATTGGGATCAAACTCTAAAGTAATACTTGCAGATACACATTTCTTTTTATCTTCATCACTCAGGGCATTATATTCTGAAATAGATAATTGAGCACCTACTTGATAACTACCAAATGCTTCTTTGACTGTATAAGTAAGTAATGTATTCGTAATTTTTACTTCTAAATAAACATCGTTTTCATGGTCGGTAATCTCATGACTTAAACCATAAGTCCCAACTACTAATTTAAATTGAGCAGATAGTTTTTTCTGATAAGGACTGGTAGAAGTCGCGATAATTTCCGCAACAACACTATCACCATCTTTAAATGCTTGATTCGGTGTCAATGTAACAATGAAATAATCTGTATTTGAATCATGGTAGATAGTTCCCTTTTCTTTGGTACTACTACAAATAATCGTATCAGAACAATTCAAACTCACTTCATATTCAATATCACTATTACTTTTTAACTCACTATTTTTAAAACTATTTACATTGACAACAATTTGATATGGGTCAACCCCATTCCAATAATCCAAAGAATAATAAGCACCATCTGCAGTTAATTTATCACTTTCAAAATAAAAGTTTTGTGTTCTGAAATAAAAGTCTAACACTTTGTGATAAACATATCTTCCTAAAGTAAAACCAATGGTTAAAAAAACACAAATACCAACAATAAGAAAAACACGACGTTGAAATCGGGTTAATTTCTTAATTCTTATTTTTCTCATGTTTCATGGTTCCTCTATATTTTCTTATAAAAAAGATAAACGCAATGGTAATAGGAAGTATAATTAACACAGGATATCCAATCTTACTTGTAAATAATAGATAACAATATCCTAAGAAAGGTATTGCCGTAATATGATTTACTTCTCCAATTAAATATTCACTTGATAGAAAAAGTCCATCTTGAATCACATAAGTATACTCATTCTTATTTGTTTTCATCACATCTTCAACACGTTCCAAAGTAACTTCATGTTTCCCTTGTTTTGTATTGTAATAGATAATTTCATCGTTCTTTTTTACTTGCTCTTTCTTTTTTACAGCAATTAATAAATCTCCCTTATTAAAAGAACCAACATCTTTTTTAAGTCCCATAATGGTTACATCACCGATTTGACTACTAGAAAATTGATTAAAAGTAAACAAGAAAAAAGTAGTAGCGAATACCAACAACATATAACAAATAAGAAAAATATACTTCAAGATTTTCATCTACTATCACCATTATAATCATATCATAAATATTTTTGTTTGCAAAGAAAAAGCCAGTATTTTATCGACTGACTTTCACTTTCTTTTTTTCAGTTTTGGGACTTTTCTTTTCACGATTTAAATATTTCTGAATTCCCATATCTAATTTAAAAAAGTACTGACTATAAATTTGGTGATAAGAATCATCAAAATTCGTTAAATACTGATCTAACAACATTGAAATATCTTTTTTTAATTGATTGATTTCAAAAAAATCCATACGGTCATGTTCTATAAAATAATTGACGATATCTTCTGTACTACGAGAAGTAAAATCATTATAAGCAGATGTATTAGATGGAACATAAAATTCATAAATACATGCTTGTAACTGATTTAAATTCTTTTGAATATTAAGTACTACTTTTTGTTTTCCAACTTCTGTCAAACCTTTAGGTACTTTTTTATCCCGATCTAATTTTTCTATTTCATCTTCTGCTTCCGCTTCTTTACGAGCTACACACCAATCATTAAAATGAGTAATTAACGTATTAGTGATAAACTCTTTTTCTTCCTCTTGTAAGGGTACAGGAGAACATCTCTCTATCTTTTTGGTAATTTCTTCTAATTCCAATGTAGAGAATGACTTTAATAACCCGATTGCAGTTGTTAAAATATGTTCTCTTAATTTGTTGTATTGATCTTGTAATATAACAACTTCATCCATATCTTCACTCTCCTACAATACTCATTGTATCATTCAAAAAAAAGTTGAGCAAGCTATTTCATCATAATTGACACAAATTAACAATTAAAAAAACTGATTCATGTCTTTTGGTACTTTATCATTCATTACTGCACTTACAATCTTATCTTCTTTCTCTTTTGACACTTCTTTTCCAGTCATTTTTCCTAATTCTTGAATGACTTCACGTAACGTCCCTTCATTTTTTAAATCATTTTGCTGTAATTTTTTCGCAAGATCTAAAATAGTATCTTTCTTTACATTGGTTTTCTTTTCCACTTTATCAAAAAAACTATCAGTAAATTTCAAACTACTACCCTCTTTCTATGATAGTATATGTCATACTTTTTTAGAAGTTCAAAAAAAGAAAGCTACCATGTAACTTTCTCATAATAAATCTTTACGAGTCCTATTGACCAAACATTTGAAACATTTCATATACATGAAAGAATTTTTATTGTTCTCCTTTATTTTTAAATTGTAGGATAATTGGTGTTCCCTCAAAATCAAATGCTTCACGTAATTTATTTTCTAAATATCTTTCATAAGAGAAATGGATTAATCCTTTACTGTTTACTTGGATATTAAATGTTGGTGGTTGTGTTGATGCTTGGTTAGAAAAATAAATTTTTAATCTTTTACCTTTATAACTAGGTGGCAAATTAAGTGCATAGGCATCACGAATAACATCATTTAATACACTTGTTTTAATTTCTCTTCTACTATTTTCATATACTTTTAAAATTTCTGGCATTAAAGTATGTATTCTTTTTTTTGTTTTCGCACTTAAGAATACAATTGGAGCATATGTCATAAATTGAAATTCATACTTTAATAATTCTTTAAACTCTTTCATTTTAGAATCTTTATCATCAATTGTATCCCATTTATTGACTACTAATACAACTGCTTTTCCAGCATCTAAAGCATAACCTGCAATATGCTTATCATGTTCTATAATTCCTTCTTCTGCATTGATTACAATTAAACATACATCACTTCGATCAATCGCTTTTAAAGAACGTAATAAACTATATTTTTCAACTGCTTCATATACTTTTCCACGTTTTCTCATACCAGCAGTATCAATCACAACATAATCATGATCGTGATAACGAAATCTTGTATCAATCGCATCTCTGGTTGTTCCCGCTACATCTGAAACAATGACGCGCTCTTCTCCTACAATCGCATTTACTAAACTACTTTTCCCAACATTTGGTCTTCCAATGACACAAAATTTAACAATTCCATCTTCGTATTCTTCTTCCATTTCAGGAAAGTCTTTTGTAATTTCTTCTAATAAATCATAGATACCTTCGTTTTGTTCTCCACTCACTGGCATATAAGTATCTAAACCTAATTCGTAAAAATCATAAATATTTTCTTTGGCTAATTTAGAATCCATTTTATTGATTACAACGATAACCGGTTTCTGTGATTTTAATAACATATCTCTTACTGCGTAATCATTGGCGGTAAGACCTTCTTTTCCATCGACAACAAATAAAATTAAATCTGCTTCATCGAGCGCTAATTCTGCTTGTACTTTAATCGAATCATTAAAATGTTCATCTGCTAGATCAATTCCTCCAGTATCGATCAAATGAAATGTATAATCTTTAAATTTTACATTTCCATAGATACGATCTCTAGTAACTCCTGGTGTATCTTCAATAATAGAAATTTTCTTTCCTACCATACGATTAAATAATGTACTTTTCCCGACATTTGGTCTTCCAAGTAATGCGACAACTGGTTTTCTCATAAGTATCCCCTCGTTTTCTTCCGGTATTATAACACATTTTTTTTATTCTACCAACTATCTAATACTTTTCCATAAGTTAATATTTCACGTGTGTTTTGAAAGCAAGGTTCTGTAAATTCGAGAAATTGACCTAATTCTAATTGTGACATATTTTCTATCATATAAAAATAGAATTGATGATCGTAATAATATAGTTTTGTTTTTTTATGCCACTTTTTTCTGACATCACATGGATCTTCAATTCGATATAATATTTTACTATTTTTTTCAATATGTAAACATAATTCTATTTCATCTTGTAAATAATCAAACTCATCTAAATTTTCACGATGTATTTTTAAAATGTTTCCATATAAAGGATCTTGATATACATAAATTGTATAATAACCACAAAAAGAAAGATGATAAATATGTTTTAGTTTTAATAGTAATGATTTTAGTTGCGGTTCTAATTTGTCTCTTTGTTCAAAAGATAATTGATGCGTTTGAACAGCGTTCAAAAAAAGAAGCATATTCTCTTTATCTAGAAATACTAGTTTCAAAATCAATCACCTAGTATTAGTCTATTGTAAGAATATGCTTTTGTTCCTTATATTTCGGTAGTTCTTTCAATTCGATCGTAAATTTCTTCTTTTCCCAGTTTAGTAACACTAGAAAACATCACAAAATCATCACCAACGACAAGATCTAATTGATCTAAAATTAAATTACGCTGTTTTTGACGATTTGTAATTCCTACTTTATCTACTTTTGTAGCCACAATTGTAACTGGAATATCATAATATTTTAAAAATTGATACATCATTAAATCATCACTGGTTGGTTTATGACGAAAATCAATTAACATAAACACATTTTTTAAATTAGGTCGATTAATTAAATAATCTTCCATCATCAATCCAAATTTCTTACGCATTGGTTTACTGACGTTTGCAAATCCATAACCTGGTGCATCTACTAAATAAAATTCATCATTGACTAAATAAAAATTAATCGTTTGTGTTTTTCCCGGCTGTGATGAAGTACGCGCATAGTTTTTTCTATGAATTAATGTATTGATAAAACTACTTTTTCCAACGTTAGAACGTCCTACTAATAAAAATTCTGGTTTATTATCAGTCGGATATTGACTACGTCTGACCGCTGATATTTCTAAATTGACATGGTTAATTTTCATGATATCACCTAAATTTCACAGATTCATTATAACACGTATTTCTTTTATATGTCAAAGTATGAAAGATAAGAAAATCTAGTAGAAAAATTGAATACTTTATAGTATAATAGAGATGGTGAATGCTTGTGAATTATCCAAACGGAACAAAAGTAAAACAATCCTATATATTACATGGTAACCGAGGGATGAGTTTAGAACATGACATCAATGTGACAAATGAATATTATCTTGTTCATGATATTGCTGTCATTTATAAAAAACCAACGCCAATTACAGTTGTAAAAGTAGATTTTAAATCTCGTATGGACGCGGTTATTAAAGAAGCATATTATAAAACACCATCGACAACAGATTACAATGGTGTATATAAAGGAAAATATATTGATTTTGAAGCGAAAGAAACAAGAAACAAAAGTTATTTTCCTCTCGCAAACATTCATACCCATCAAATTAAACACATAAAAAAGATTATAGAACATGGTGGAATTGGATTTTTAATCGTTCGCTTTACTCACTATAATTTGACATATTTTTTAGATGGTAGTAAATTGATATCATTCATTGAAAACAACAACAGAAAATCAATTCCTATTTCTTTTTTTCAAAAAGAAGGAAAAATAATTGAAACAAAATATGCTCCACGTCTCGATTATTTAAAAATAATAGACGAATTGGAGAAAGAAGGTGAAGCTTCTGAAAAAATATCATAAGATATTTCAATATATCAATGAGCATCAATATGAAATAGCAATTATGTTTGTTAGTATTCTTGCATTCATTGTCGGAATATTTGCAGTTGGCTTTTTAAAGGCCTTAATCATTATTCTCATATTAGATGGCATTCTATTTAGTCCTAATTTAATTAGTCTAATTAGTAATATGAGTAAAAAGAATATGGAGGTTACGATGGAAAAGAAAAGAACTGAAGCAAGACATGCACGTACGGGACATGCGAAACCAACTGATTATACCAAAGGAGCACATGTAGCAAGTACTCGTTCAGCACGTATGACAAGAAATAAAAAAGGAACTACGAAAGGAAAAAATAAGAAAAAGAAAATTGGGAAAAAGATTTTAATGGTATTACTTATTTTAGGAATTATCTGCCTTGTTGCATTTGGCATTTTTATGTTCTTTATTATTAAAGATGCACCAGAATTTAGTCCTGATAAGTTATATCATCAAGAAGCTTCTATTTTATATAGTAGTGATGGTTCTGTTATTAAGAAACTGGGAAGTGAAAACCGTGAAAAGATTTCTTATGATCAATTGCCAGAAGTATTGGTAGATGCGATTGTAGCAACAGAAGATTCACGTTTCTTCCAACATAATGGATTTGACTTACCACGATTTATGCGTGCTGGGTTTGGAACACTTCTCGGTAAGAATGCCGGTGGTGCTTCTACTTTAACGATGCAAATAGCAAAGAATCACTTTACTTCAACGAATCGTAGTATTACACGTAAATTTACAGATATTTATATGTCTATCTTCCAGATTGAAAAACATTATACCAAAGAAGAAATTATGGAATTCTATGTCAATGCTCCATATTTAGGTAGTGGTGCATGGGGAGTAGAACAAGCATGTTTAACCTACTTTGGTAAAAGTGCAAAAGATATCAACTTAGCAGAGGCTGCAATGATTGCTGGTATGTTCCAAGCGCCAAATACTTATGACCCAAATATTAATCCTGATTTAACAGAAAAAAGACGTCAAACAGTACTATATTTGATGAAACGTCATAATTATATTGATGAAACAGAATATAAAGCAGCACTCAATTTAAGTGTTGATAAAATTGTAAAAACAATTTCTACAGAAGATGGTGAACAAACAGATCGTTTTAAATATCAATCATTTATCGATGCTGTCGTAGAAGATGTTACAGAGAGAACTGGTAATAACCCTTATAATGTATCAATGCAAATCTATACAACAATGGATAAAGATAAACAAGAAGCTGTTGAAGATATTATGAACGGAAAAACCTTTAAATGGGAAAACGATGTTGTTCAAGGAGCTGTTGCTGTTGTCGATGTAAAAACAGGAGCGTTAACCGCAATTAGTAATGGTAGAAATATTAGTGGTGCAAATCAATTAGGACGTGCTACCAAAGTAAAACGTCAAATTGGTTCAACAGCAAAACCAATTTACGATTACGGTCCAGGTTTTGAATACCAAGGTTGGTCTACTGCTACTCCATTTGCTGATGAACCTCACTCATATTCTGGTACAGATACAGATGATGGAGGTATTGAAAACTGGAATAGAACTTATCAAGGTTGGATGACACTACGTACTGCTTTAGCAGAATCTAGAAATATTCCAGCATTAAAAGCATTCCAACAAAATAAAAATTCCGATATTAAAAACTTTGCAGAAAGTTTAGGATTACATCCACAAGTAGAAAATGGTATGGTTTACGAATCACATGCATTAGGTGGTTACGATGGAGAAGCTCCATTAACTATGGCCGGTGCTTATGCTGCATTTGCCAATGGAGGATACTATACAAAACCATATACATATACAAAAATTGTTTACCGCGAAGATGATAAAACAGAAGAAGTAGATGCAGAAAAGAAAAAAGTGATGAGTCCTGAAACGGCATATATGATTAGTAATGTATTATATAATGCTGCTGATTATGGAATTGGTACTTCTTATTTAAATGGTGTACACTATGGTGCGAAAACAGGTACTTCTAACTTTACAGAAGATCTAATTAAGAAAAAAGGTTATCCATCAAATGCAGTAAATGATTTATGGGTAGATGGAATTAATACCCAATATGCAATTTCTGTTTGGTATGGATATGACAAACAAGATGATAAATATGTAAGTACAACCAATACAGGTGGTCATAGAAATTTATTTAAAGCAATTGCTGGACATTTCTTTACCGATAAATCTGAATTTACAAAGCCAGATGGTGTTGTTTCTGTCGAAGTAGAAAGAGAAACGTATCCAGTAAAATTACCAAGTGCAAATACACCTGCTAATATGCGTATTACAGAGCTATTTAAGAAAGGAACTGAACCTACAGAAGTATCTAGTAGATTTGCTCAGTTAAGTGATGTTTCTAATGTAAAAAGTAGTATTAGTGGAAATTCTGTTTCAATTTCATGGAATGGAATTAAGACTCCCGCTGAATTAGATGCCAACAGTTTATCTAGCTGGATTGGTAAAGTATTTACAGATAGTGGTTATAAAAACAGTTATTTACAATCTAGATTAGGTCAAAACCAAAGTATCTTAGGAAGTGTTGGTTATAATATTTATGCAAAACAAAAAGATGGTAGTCTAAGATTAATTCAATTTACGAATAATACAAGTATTACCTTTACTGCTAAATCAACCGATAATGGTACTTATATTGTTAAAACATGTTATTCTAACTTTAAGGCTGCTGAAGCACCAGGTGTAGAAACAACAGTCAATGTTTCTAATGTCCAAGGAGAGATTACAGTAAGTCTCGTTGGTAGTGCTAGTATGACAGTAAGTTTAAATGGTACTTATCGTGATCAAGGAGTTGTAGTAAAAGAAGATGGAAAAGATGTCACAACCAGTGCAGAAGTTGAAACAAGTATTACAAATGCTGCAGGAATCCCTGCTTCCTTAGATACATTCACTTCTACTGCTGGAACTTATACCATTAGCTATACAATTACCTACGAAGATTATACAAAAACAATTACACGAAAAGTGACAGTTGTCGATAATCAAACAAGTGGTGGAACACCAACAGAATAAAAAAAGTTCACATTAATGTGAACTTTTTTCTTGTTCTCTAATCCAAGTAATCGCATTTGGTATATGCTCAATCGTATCACTGGCAATCATGGAAATATCTGTTTTCTCATTTTCGGCTAACTCACCTGCTAATCCTGCTAAATAGGCACCTGCTGCGACTGTTAATATATGAAATGGATGATATGCTAATAAACCAGCTAATACACCAGATAACACATCTCCACTACCTGCCGTAGCCATTCCTGGACAACCCCTTTTTACAAGATACACATCCACTCCATCAGAAATAATCGTCGTAGAACCTTTTAAAAGTAAAATTACTCCATATTTTTTCGCAAATTCTCTAACGATTTCAATTGGATTTTGTTTAATTTCTTCAATGGATAATTGTGAAATACGGGAGAATTCTTTTAAATGAGGTGTTAATACCACCCTATGATCTTTTACCATATCTAAATGACCTACTAGTGTATTTAATCCATCAGCATCAATTACCATAACACCAGAATAATCATTACATATTTCTTTTAATATGGATAAATGAGATGTATCTTTTCCCCACCCCATACCAATTGCTAGTACATCTAAATCATGGATTCCTTCTTTTAATTCTTCTAAATTATGATAAAAAAACATAGTTTGTTCTAAAATGTGAGGAGCTAATAAAGGGGCTAATTCTTCAGGTATCAATACACGACTAATACCACATCCACTACGTAAAGAAGCATGGCTTAACATAGCTAATTTTAAAGCCCCAGAATAACTCTTAGAGCCGCCAATAAAGCCTACTTTCCCAAAATCACCTTTATTCACATCTTTCTCTCGTTTTCTAAAATAAGATTGAATATTTTCTAATTGAATTATTTTCATAATAAGCCTACTTTCTAAAAAGATAAGAAGTATTTATTACTTCTTATTCTTTAACTTACGATAAATACGATTTGCTTTACTATTTGGTTTATAAATTGTATTAGTATTATCAATATGATTTATTATATTGATTTCATGGTTTGCAAACCATGAAACGACTTTTTCTCCATCAATCTGCATTCCTTTGGCATTTCTAAAGTCAGTTCCTGACATACCTCCATAATGAAAAATCAAGTTCTGATAATCTTTTACACCTTTTACAGGATATCCATCTTTTAATACTTCTGCCTGTAATTTCGTAATAGACCACCACCATTCAAAGTTTTCATCTAATAAATACTTTTGGTATAGTTCTTTATCAATCATAAAACAAAAACCATCTACTCTTGTATATGGGTTACCTTCCACAATTCCAAGTGATGTAATCCCCTTTTCATAAATACGATTCATTTCATCTAACCATTCAGGATTACGAATATCAATATCAGAGTTTAATAATAAAACACGATCTGACTTCGGATCACAAAAACGAAAGGCGATATTATTTCCTTTAGCAAACAAAGTATTCTCCTGTGAAAAGATTAACTTATCGATTTTCTTTTCTTGATATAATTTTAATAATAACTTTTGTACTTTCTTCTCAGATGCATTATCTAAGACAATCACTTCGTAGTCTTTATTTTTTGTCATTTGTAATGTCTCTATCGTATTTTTTACATAGTCATAAGCATTATGTACCAAAATAATAATACTTGTCATCCTATCCCTACTTTCTAATATTAATATAACATAAAAATAAATCCACTGCAATGTGGATTTATTTTGTCATATGACGCAATACATAAATACCTAAAATAGTTAAAAAAGAACCAACACCAATTACAATATAGCGAATACTTTTCTCATGATTGATACTTGTCTTTTTCGTTGCTTTTTTATTATCTTGTATTTTAATAATATATTCTCCATTTTTAGAATATAAATAATTTTCTCTTGCAAAACGAGCAATATAATCAGGATCTTGTAATTTTTTTAATTCAATATTTAAATTTTCTTCATCTTCTTTTAACACAAGTAATTGTTTTTTCAATTCTTTCTTCTCATGATTTAAATCAATAATATTTAATGTATAAGTAGTAAGTGTAATAAAGAAATAAATAATCACAGCAAAAGAAAGTGTTCCAAATAATAAAAGTCTTTTTTTTGCACTTTTACTTACTTTTTTCTTCTTTGCCATCTTTATCACCTACTATTTTATAGTGTATCATGTTTCTTTTTTCTTGACAATATGCTTAGAAGTCAATAAATGTAAATGAATCAGATGTTCGACTGAATAACCTGCCATCATACTGAGAAATGCATATGGATGAAGAATTCCATAGTTAATCTTTCTCAATATTAAAAAATAAAGAAAGGTCATAACAAGAACAAAAAGAATAGTAAAACAGTATTGAAACCATTTCTCTTTTGCATATATAAATCGATATTGAATTGTTAATAAAAAGGAAAAAAAAGAGCCATATAAAAGGGAAAATACTAAAGTAATGATTTGTACTTTTAAACTCATTATTTAAATAACTTACTAAACATACTATCTTCTTTTTCCTTTTTAGCAGTATCCATATAACTTAAACTATTTACTTTTCCTTTAATAGAAACATTTCCTTGATAAGTATCTAATTTAATAATTTCTAAACCTTCTCCTTTTAACATAATATATCCCATGGTTGTTTCCATTAAAAACTCTTCATTATCAAAACTTTCTATTTTTTTTACTCCAGTAATCACTAATGTTTTTCTATCACTAATTGTTACATTATGATTTCCTACTACAGTTCCTATGACATTTGAATGATCCTTGTCCATATTTCTTCCTCCTGTTAAAATATATGAACAATGAATATAAATATACCAAAAAAAAGATCCTATTCTTCAGGATCCTCTTCTAATACCTTTTCATATTCAGCTAACACTGCATCTTCAATCATTTTTCTTCCCTCTTTATTGATTGGATATACAATGTCTAATCTTTCTTCTTCTACATTTTCTGGTGCTGTAGTAACTTCTTCTGTAGCTACTTTTACATCTCCACCTTTTTTACGATTCGGCATAGCTACAAATAATCTTTCTTTTCCTTGAATGATTCTCATATCGCGAATTGCTAACCAATTATCAATCACGATCGTTACAAATGCTTTTGGATTAACCTTTCCATTTTTGTTATGAGCAAGTTTTACTCTAACAGATGTTACTTCCACGTAAATCTCTCCCTTCGGTATACTATGATACACTTACATTATATACTAAAGATTTTCTTTTTGCAAGTTTAAAAATGAATTCGAATATTTTTTGTAATAATATCTGTATAAGAAAAAGATTTGATTGGTAGTCCTTCATTTTCCTTCATTTCTACTAAAAATACATTATTATATAATTCTCGAATCACGCACTGATATGATTCATACTTATTCCGTCCTAAATGATATTGAATAAATACTTCTTCTCCAATGTGTTTTTCTAACTCCTCTTTTACTTTTCCAATCATATTATCTCCTATCTAGGATATCCTAAGTACATAGTACCCTTTGTTTTAATTCCCCCTATCCCCGAAGAACCATATTTTGTTTTTTCTAATATTCCTTTTAAGTCAATATCTTCACTAGATTCTGTTAAACTAATTCTAGTTGCAATAATCGCAGGATCTAAAGCATGAATATTCACTCTTTTAGGACTAGATGCGAAATTAGCCCCAGCTTGAATTAAATCTTCATAATCAGATTGACAAGCACCGGCAATAATTACTAACTTATCATGGCTTTTCTCATACTTTCTTGCTTCTTTTACTGCTTCTACAAAATATTTACTATTCTTATAAGAATTAACCTCATTCTTTTTTCCTTTTCTCTTATAATAAGCATCATGCCCTGTAATAATTACAATACTAGGATTTGTCTCTTCTAACAATTCTCTAATTTTACGTGCTACTTCTTCCTCATCCATATGTACTCCTACCACTTTTAAAGATGCATCATGATAATAGTCTAAACATCTTTGTAAATAGTCCTGATCTGCATCTATGTGCAATATTTTACCTGGTAAATAAAAATAATCATTACGATTCAGATGAAATTCCGGTTTGACACGATTTAGAAATTCTCTCTCTTCTTCAATGTCTTCTTCACGATCATATAATACTAAATCTTCTTTTGGACTATCTGCAATCAAACGAATATTAACCCCTTTTAAAATATAGTTTCCATCCTCCGTAATTCTAATAATACGAAATACCATATCATGATTATATGAAATACGAGTTACTAAATCATTGACTGAAAGTTCCATAACATACCCCCATTTCAGAATATGTTATAAATATATTTTTAGAACAAAAAAGAAGCCGAAGCTTCTAAATTTTTAAATACTTTCTAACTGCACGCCAACTACCAAACATACCTACTAAAATACCAATGATAACTAAAATACCTGATAATAAGAAAATAAATGGTTGTGGCTCTACTAATTTAATAAATGGTGAGAATAACTGACCATTAAAGTTATCAAATAATACTGTATAACCATATATTGTTGCGATAATTGGAATAATGGATCCGATCACTCCAAGGAATAATCCTTCAAATATAAATGGTATTTTAATATTTAAATTACTTGCTCCAACAAGACGCATGATTTCAATTTCACGTTTACGTGAGAAAATGGTAATTTTAATTGTATTAGAAATTAAGAATGCCGTTACAATAATCAGAGCAACTACCATTCCTAGACAAATTTTGCGAACAACATCAAATACAGCAACTAACTGTTCTACCATTCCTTCTCCATATTTAATTACATCAACACCATCAATTGCTCTAATCTTTTTTGCAGTACTAGCAATTTTGTTAATATCTTCTACTTTTACTAAATAAGTATCTTGAAGTGGATTTTCATCTTCACTCCATTCATCCATAATCGCTTTAAATGTATCAGAAGAACTTTTCATATCTTCTGTAATTTCATCTTTTGATTGAAATGTAATACTTTCAATATTACTTAATCTTTTAATTTCCTGTTCTACTACTTTAATTTTCTCATCTGAAATATTTACATCTAGAAATGTTACAATTGTTACATCTTTTTCTACTAGTGTAGCAAAATTATTGACATTTACAGATAAAATCATCGAAATAGATACAACTAACAATGTAATGGTAATACAAGAAATACTTGCAAGTGACAAAGAGAAATTACGAAATACACTTTGAAATGAATCTCTAATATTTCTACTTAATATTCTAAATGCCTTCATGTGTATATGTTCCCTCCTTATAGTCTTTCAAAACACGACCAGTGTCTAATAAAATGACTCTTTTTTTCATCTTATTTACGATTTCTGTATCATGCGTTACCATAATAATTGTTGTTCCCATTTTATTAATTGCATCTAAGACATTCATTATTTCCATGCTTGTTGCTTCATCCAAATTACCAGTTGGCTCATCACAAATTAGAAGTTTCGGCCCATTGACAATGGCTCTAGCAATTGCAACACGTTGTTGTTCTCCTCCTGATAATTGATTTGGATAATTCTTAGCTTTATTTTTTAATCCAACAAGATCTAGTACTTTTACAACTTTAGAATATATCTCATCTTTTGGTAAACCAAATATTTCTAATGAGAATGCTACATTCTCATACACAGTTTTCTTTGGTAATAATTTAAAGTCTTGGAATACAACACCTAACTTACGACGTAATTTATAAACTTTACTATTTCTTAATTTTCCTACATCTAAACCACCGACAATGATTTGTCCACTTGTTGGTTTTTCTTCACGATAAAGCATCTTAATTAATGTCGATTTACCACATCCGGTAGAACCAATTACAAAGACAAATTCACCTTTTTTTATCTTTAAATTTAGATCATAAATTGCTGTCACACCATTACGATACTTCTTTTTTACATTCTTCATACGTATTAAATCCATATAACCACCCATCTTTCATTATACTATCCTTTTATCAATTCTTTACTTCCAATATTTTCTATTCTCCACCATTTACTTCATAAGCATCTGTAACAAGGAAAAAGGCATTGTTATCTATTTCACGAATTCCTTCCTTGGCAACAAAATATTCTTTGGTAGGAATAATACACATAATTACTTTTTGATGATTGCCAGTAAATCCTCCCCTACCATCTAAAACAGTTACCCCATGAGATAAATGTTCCATAATAAATTTTTTAACAGCTGTCTCATGATCCGTAATAATATAAAATGCCTTAGAACTAGAAATACCAAGAATTACTTTATCTGTCATAATGCTAACAATATATAAAGACATAATAGAATAAAGTAATTTTGTTGCTCCAAAGAAGAAGAATGAACTAGCAACAATTAATCCATCCGTACAATACATGGCATTTCCAAGTGACATATGAAAATATTTTGACACAATTTGATTTAATATATCAGTTCCACCTGTTGTATATCCTGCTTTAAATACAAGCCCCATTCCAAAACCTGTAATAGTTGCCCCAAACAAAGTTAATAACAAAGGATCTGTTGTATCTATTTGAATATACTGAGGAACAAATTCCGTTACTTTCATAAAAATAGGAACTATAATTGATCCTAAAATAGAATTCATAGTTTTTTCTTTTCCTAAAAGAAAATAACTCATAACTAATAAAATCAAAGAACCAATTAAAATTACCATCGATGGATCTAAGCCTAATGTGGCATTTAAAATAACACCAACACCACTCATTCCATATACGATTTTATTAGGCAAAATAAATAAATTAAAAGAAAGTGCTACTAACAATGCTCCAACAAAAAACTGAAAATATCTCACAACACGATCTTTTTTATAAATATTTTTTATAATATTTTCATCAAATAATTTCTTTTTTTGAAAGAACATTATCCCTTCCTCCTTTTTAAATAAGCATTGATAAACAAATCAATATTTCCATCTAATACATCTTGTACATTTGTATTTTCAGCATTCGTACGGTGATCTTTTACTAAACTATAAGGATGCATGACATAACTTCTAATTTGACTACCAAAATCAATTTTTTTCATATCACCTTTCATCTCTTGTAGTTTTTCTTCTCTTTTCTGTAATTCTAATTGATATAATTTATTTTTTAATACTTCCATCGCACGTTCTCTATTTTGGATTTGACTTCTCTCATTTTGACAAGTAACAACGATACCTGTTGGAATATGCGTAATTCTTACTGCACTTTCCGTTTTATTTACATGTTGTCCACCTGCTCCACTGGAACGATATACATCGATTTTTAAATCGGAGTCTTTGATTTCAATATCAACATCATTTCCATTAAATAAAGGGGTTACTTCAACCGATGCGAATGATGTATGTCTTCTACTATTTGAATCAAATGGGGAAATACGTACTAGACGGTGAACACCTCTTTCACTTTTTAAATATCCATAGACATTGATACCAGTAATCAAAGCTGTTACACTTTTAATTCCCGCTTCATCTCCGTGTTCTAAATCCACTTCTTCTATTTTAAAACCATGTTGTTCACACCATCTCGTATACATACGATAAAGCATATTAGCCCAATCACAAGCTTCTGTTCCACCAGCACCAGAATGAATTTCTAAAATAGCTCCCAAGTTATCATATTTACCATCTAATAACAAAGTAATTTCTAATGATTCTAAACGCTCTTTTACATCTAATACCGAAGAAGATAACATCTCTTGTAATTCAGAATCCGGACTATCTTTTAACAATTGAATCATTTCTATATTATCTTCAATCTCTTGTTTTAATTTTGTTACTAATTCTTCACTTTTCTTCAATGCATTTAATTCATCAAAAACAGCTTGACTTTTTTTTCTATCATCCCAAAAATGAGGATCAGTTGTTTTTTCTTCTAATTCTTTCACTCTATCAGATGTATGATTTGCTTCAAAGTGACCTCCATAAATCTAATATTCTTTTTTTAAAATCTTGATAGTTATTTGTTATTTCATAAATCTCCATAGCATCTCTCCTATCATTCATATACCATTATAACATGTTTTTTATAAAAGAAAAAGCACCAATTCACATCTACTAATAACTCTTTTTTTATGGCATTTGTCAATAAAAAGTAAATAAGAATGTGAAAAAAAGTATTAGTTTGAAAAAAGCATGTTAGAATAAAAGTATGAAACGTATCCATTTTTTAAAGACCGTATGGAGTGATATCATTTTATTAGAACAAGATAATACATATGCACTGATCGATACGGGTTATGAAAATCAAAAAGAAGAAATCATTGAATATTTAAAAGAAAGGAATATTAAATCATTAGACTTTATTTTCATTACTCATTTTCATCGCGATCATTATGGCAGTTTAGAAGCACTTCTCGACACCATTTTCATTCAAACAGTATATATAAAACCATATAGTGGATTAGATGGTAAAACTGCCACTGGACAAATTTCCGATGAGCATTATCGTCAAAATGAAATGAATTATTACCAAAAATTATGTCAAAAAATACAAAAAAAGAGTCATTTCATCGAAATTACCCATACATTAAAAATAATAAATTGGAAACAAATAAAGCTTCATTTATACAATACAGAAAATAAACTAAAAAGCATTTTTGAAGACAAAAACCATCCATATTATCATCAATATAAAATTAGTGAAAATTTTAATAGTTGTGGTATTTTATTAACATATCAAGATAAAAAAATATATTTAGCAAGTGATCTTACTGATTATGAAACAGAAGAAAAAAAACTAATATTATGTAATTATGAGATTGCTAAAAAAATAAAAAACGTAGATGTCTATAAATCAGCACATCATGGATTAGATAATTGTAATACAAATAAAACATTAGAACAACTATTACCCACAATTACTGTTACAACGAATACCAAAGACTATATTATCAATACATCTACTTATTTAAAAAGAATAAAACAATTTAGAAAAGATGCGAAAACTTTTTCTACAGAAGATGAAACAATTATTATCAATCTAGAAACATTACAAGTAAATGCATACAAAAACTAGGATATGATTTTACTATAGAATCATATCCTAGTTTTTATTACAATTTTTTAACACGTTGTTTTGAACTATCATATGTATATCCATCTGGAACAATATTACCATAATATACTTGATATAAAAGATAGGCAGCAGTATTCTTAAATGATATCTTTTGATATAATTTTGGGTTTCCTTCTCCTCTATTTGCTTCTATATCCGTTAAAAGAAATTCATCTGGGTATGGAATATAATCTGTTCCTTGGCTTCCATACATCATTACCTCTGGATTATAACGTTTTAATTGAATTTTTGAAACATTCTTGCCTTGATCTTTTACCTTTTCATATTGCTTTACAAAATAATAACCACAATCTTGTACTTGTTGTTGTGTGATTTTTGTCATATATGATAATGCACTCTCTCTTACTGCAGGTGTATCCATCTTTTGACAAATTTCTTTTTGATCCATCTTTTTGACATTTGTTTTAGTACGTGTAGTATATTCTGCCATTACAATCACCTCTTCTTAAGAGGGTATTATAACTGATTTATAAACATTTTGCAAGTAGTAAGTATACAATTTTTTGGCTTTCAAAAAAGAAACTATTTACTAGCTTCTTGATAGTCTTCACATACCTTATCTAATGCTTTTATCATCTCATCGACTTCTTCAAAACTATGTAAGCGACATCCACTTGCCATAGCATGGCCTCCCCCACCAAATTCTTGCGCAATCTCATTAATCACAGGCCCTCTAGAACGAAGACTACCACGAATTAATCCAGTTGTCTTATCATAGGAAAAAAAGCCCCAAGCAACAATTTCATCGATAAAATTAAAATTATTAATTGCGTTTCCAGCGGTTGCAGCATCTACATGTTCTTCATCTAATATTTCTTGTGGTAATTTTACATAACCAAAGCCATGTTCTGTAACAGTTAAATTTCTCGCTAGATATCCTTGAAATTGAATTTCTTTTAATGGTCTAATATATAAATGAGGATATATCTTTGTAATATCTAAATCAGTTTCTTTTAACAATCTTGATACATTTGCAAAAGTACGAGCATTTGATGTTTTAAACATAAAACGATCCGTATCTGCAACAAGTCCAACATATAACTTTTCTGCAGCTTCTAAACTCATTTTTAATTTAGAGTAAAATATTAATTCCAACACCATTTCTGATGCACTACTATAATCTTCTCCGATCCATTCTAATTGACAAAATGTTTCAACATATGGATGATGATCAATTTTAATACTATCTTGAAATTTATGTGGATTTACACCGTCTACTCTTTTCGCATCTGGAGTATCTAATACTATCAACAAACTATCTTGATACATTTCTTCAGAAAAATTATCTAATGTCCCTAAATAACGAAACTTACTAGCAGGACATCCAACAACATATACATTCTTATTTGGAAATGTATTTAAAATAGCTTGTTTTAATCCTAAAGAAGAACCTAAAGCATCAGGATCTGGCCCTACATGTCTAGCAATGACAATCGTATGATACTTCTTAATTTTCTTATATATTTTTTGATAAATAGACCTCTTAAACATAATTTCACTCTTCTCTATCTCTCATTTTAAATGATATTATTTTTAGTGTCAAGAAAAGACTTGTATCTACAAGCCTTTATTTAATTAAATCATAAGTGTCTCTAGCAATCATAACTTCTTCATCTGTTGGAATCACATAACATGGAATACTAGAATCAGGTGCGCTTACCATCTTTTCTTCTCCACGCATATCATTTTCTTTTTCATCTACTTTTACACCAAGTGCATGTAGAGAATCCATGATTTGTTTTCTTGTTAAACTAGAGTTTTCACCTAGTCCAGCAGTAAATACAATGGCATCACATCCATCTAATAATACATAATATTTTGCGATATATTCAACAACACGTTTTACATACATTTTTTGTGCAAGATTACATAATTCATCTCCAGCTGCCATACCATCTTCAATATCTCTTGCATCACTTTTTCCTTTACTAATACCATAAAGACCACTTTGTTTATTTAAAATATTATCTACCTCTTGTAAAGACATACCAGATTTTTCCATTACGTATGGAATCATTGAATAATCAATATCTCCAGAACGTGTTCCCATCATAATGCCTGCATTTGGTGTAAATCCCATAGAAGTATCAATACATTTACCATTTAATACAGCACTAACACTTCCTCCACTACCAATATGACAAGTAATAAGTTTTGTATCTGTTCTACCTAAAATTTCATTCATACGTTGTGATACATATTTATGACTTGTTCCATGGAATCCATATTTACGTACTCCATACTTTTCATACCATTCCATTGGTACAGAATATAAGTAATTTTCCTTTGGCATTGTTTGATGAAAAGCAGTATCAAATACAGCAACTGCTTTCGCATTTGGAATCATTTTCTCAAATGCACGAATTCCTGTAATTCCAGCAGGATTATGAAGAGGTGCAAGTGGAATTAATTCTTGTAATTTTTCCATTACTTCTTCATTAATTAAAACACTTGAATTAAATTTATCTCCACCATGTACAGTACGATGTCCAATTCCTTTAATCTCATCTAGAGATTCTACAATATGATGATCTAATAATTCTTGTACTAAAATTTGTACCGCTACTTCATGATTTGATAAATCTACTTCTTTTTTTATCTTTTCACCATTTAATTTTAATGTATAAAATCCACCATCAATTCCAATACGTTCAAATGTACCTTGAATTAATACTTTTTCTTCAGGCATTTCATAAGCTTGAAACTTTAAAGATGAACTACCACAGTTTACTGACAATATTTTCATAATTTTCCTTCTTTCTATTTTAACTTCATGGTTGGGAATAAAATGACTTCACGAATTGATTCACTACCTGTTAGTAACATGACTAAACGATCAATTCCCATTCCCATACCACCAGCAGGTGGCATACCATATTCTAATGCTTCTACGAAATCTAAATCCATTTCATTGGCTTCTTCATTTCCAAGTTCACGTTCTTTTAATTGGTTTTCAAAACGTTCATATTGATCAATTGGATCATTTAATTCTGTAAAGGCATTCGCATATTCACTACCTAAAATAAATAATTCAAAACGTTGTGTAAATCTTGGATCTTTTGGATCTTTTTTCGCAAGTGGACTAATCTCAATTGGATGTCCATAAATAAATGTAGGTTCAATAATAGTCTCTTCTACATATTTTTCAAAGAATGCATTTACAATATGACCATAACCAAAGTGCTCCTCTACTACAATATCATGTTCTTCAGCTAATTTCTTTGCTTCTTCTAATGTCATATCACTGGCAAAATTAATTCCTGTTACATTCTTAATCGCATCTGTCATAGAAAGTCTTTTATACTTTGGAGCAAGTGAAATCTTATGACCTTTAAATTCTACTTCATAAGTTCCATTTACTTCCATACAAGCATTAGAAACAATTCCTTCTGTTAAATCCATCATACCTTCTAAATCACTATAAGCTTTATATACTTCAAGTGTCGTAAATTCAGGATTATGTTTACGATCCATACCTTCATTTCTAAATAAACGACCAATTTCATATACCGCATCCATACCACCAACTAATAATCTTTTAAGTGGTAATTCTGTTGCAATTCTAAGATACATATCAATATCTAATGTATTATGATGAGTTACAAATGGTCTTGCTGCTGCTCCTCCTAAAATAGTACCCAATACCGGTGTTTCTACTTCAACATATCCTAAGTTATCTAAATAGTGTTGAATAGAACGAATAATCTTTGGACGAGCAAACGCAACTCTTCTTGCCTCTTCATTCATAATTAAATCGACATAACGACGACGATATCTCTCTTCTGTATCAGTCAGTCCATGGAATTTTTCTGGAAGTGGTTTTAATGCTTTCACTAAGTGAATATAATGCTCAGCACGAATACTTAATTCTCCCATATCCGTACGGAATACAGTTCCCTTAATTCCTACAATATCTCCAAGATCTGCTTTTTTAAATAAAGCATATTCCTCTTCTCCAACAACATCTTGTCTAACATAAATTTGAATTTGTCCATATTTATCTTGAATATGCATAAATCCAACTTTTCCTTTACGACGACGTGTCATAATACGTCCAGCAATCGTCACTTCTTCTAAATCCATTTCATGTAATTCTTCTTTTGAATACTGTGCATACTGTTCTTTAATTTCCTTTGAATTTGTAGTTACTTCAAAACGGTGTCCAAATGGATCAATTCCTAAACTTTCTAATTCTTTTGCTTTTTCACGACGAACTAATTCTTGTTCTGTAAACTTTCTTTCTTCCATGTTCATTCCTCCTAAACTTCTACCACTCTCGTATGTGATAGTCTTTCGTGTAATCCCACTCCGTCTTTCCTATATAATACCATAAAAACACTAAAAATAACTAGTGCTAGTTGGAGAATTCCTAAAATACTAATCATTAATAAATATAAAATTCCTGGAACAATATAAATAAATAACAATGATAAAAATAAATATAATAATCCATTTAAAACAACATTACGAATTACTAAACTATGAATGTTTGCTTCTTCCCCACTTTCATCAACTACTCTAATTTTCATCAGAGCTTTTCCAAATGTCTTACCTTCCATAAAATATGGAATAAATACAAAATAGATAAATACAAACACAAGATTAATAAATCCTACTGCAACATGTTCTCTATCAATATCTTGTGATATTTCACTTAAATGAAATAAATAACTCGTAATACTAGTCTCTCTCATCACTGCTTTTTCATTCATTTCACTCAGTTCCAATCGCAGTGCTTTTTCATTTTCTGTTACATTCGTAAGCATTGCTCCAATTCCAATAAATACAAATAAAATAAATATATCGATTAAATAAGCACAAATACGCTTCTTAGTAATTGTTTTCATAGCCATTCTCCTTTTTAAATTCTTTTAATAATTTTAACACTTCTTCTTTGGTTTTGGCCCCAAATAATGCCTGTTTTAATTGATTACTATGAGGTACATACTTTAAATACCAAGCTGCATGAGTACGAAGTTCTAAGATTGCAACTTTCTCAGGTTTGATTTGTAATAAATAATTCATATGTTTTTCAATCATCAAAAAACGTTCTTCTATCGTAACTGGTATTGGTTCTGTACCATGTTCTAAATAATTTACACAATCTCTAATCAACCACGGATTACCAAGACAACCACGACCAATCATTACTGCATCACAACCAGTTTCTTCTAACATCTTTTTCGCATCATAACAAGTTTTAATATCTCCATTCCCAATCACAGGAATAGAAACAGCTTCTTTTACCTGTTTAATAATATTCCAATCAGCTGTTCCAGAATATCCTTGGCTTCTTGTTCTACCATGTACAGCAATTGCTTTGACACCAGCTTCTTCACATATTTTTGCAATCTCCACTGCATTGATATGTTCACTATCCCAACCAATACGTATTTTTACCGTCACTGGAATTGGAACAATATCGACAACCGCTTTGACAATCTCTTTTACTTTTTCAGGATGTTTCAAAAGAGCACTTCCTGCTTGTGCTTTTACCGCAACTTTAGGAACAGGACATCCCATATTAATATCGATAATATCTGGTTTCATGGTTTCATAAATATATTTGGCAGCAGTAACAAAAGATTCTTTATCACTTCCAAAAATCTGTTGGGTAATTGGTCTTTCTACTTCTTCCATAAATAGCATCTCACGGGTCTTTTTACTTCCATAAGTAATGGCTTTATCACTAACCATTTCCGCATAGATTAATCCACAACCCATTTCTTTAACAATTTTCCGATAAGCACTATTACACACCCCTGCCATAGGAGCAAGTACAACTTGATTTTGTATCTTCACATCACCAATCTGCCACATAAAACCACCTCTTTTCATTATAATATAAATTCCCCTTGATATCAATAAACGTACGTTATATGATACCACAAATAGAAAAAATTACCAAGAAAATGTTATAATGTAAAAGGTGGTAATATGAACGATATTTGGTATCGATTAGAAAAATCAAAATTTCGTAGTAAATGGCATCTCCATGAGAAAGAAAAAATATATATCCAAGAAAAAGGAATGGATACCATCGAAAGTCATGCCAGAGACTTTATTAAAAAAAGACTAGCTCCGGCAGTCATTCCAAATGATGGAAAACAAACACCCATGAAAGGACATCCTGTATTTATCGCACAGCATGCGACAGCAACATGTTGTAGAGGATGTTTAGAAAAATGGCATCATATCAAAAAAGGACATCCATTAACACCACAAGAACAAGAATATATTATAAATATCATTATGACATGGATTCAAAAAGAGAAATAGACTACTATTTCTCTTTTAACCATTCTCCTAATTTAGAATATGCATCACAATTAAAGAGTGGTAATTTCTCTTCATCTGTAAAACAAGCTAGAGTATGTTCTTGTCCATCAGGAATAAAAATAAAATCATACCCTATTCCCATATTACCTTCTTTATTTTTAGATATCGTACCCCATGACTTTGATTCAAATGTTTTTGTATTACCTTCTTCATCTGTATAAGCTAATACATCTAAAAAATAAGCTTTTCGATCGTCTATTCCTTCCATTAATCTTAAAATACCATCTTCTCCTAAAGTTTTTTCCACATAATTACTATAAAGAGATGGAAATCCATTCAAAGCTGGAATGACCAATCCAGAATCATTCTTTAAAACCGCACACTTTAATTCACGATGCGCATATTGAGATGAATAAATCGCTACTTCTTCAATTGATTCTGCTTGAATTTCTGGTAAATTCTTCATCTTCTGTCCGATTACTTCAAAACCAAGTGGCTCTAATACATATCTGGCCATATCCAACTTTAACTGATTCGTAGTTGCAAATACAATTTTTTTCACACAATCACCTCAAATTCATTATACCTCAATTTGACAAAAAAGGCACTTTTTATTAGAATACTATGTGCAAAAAGGGGGAATAACATATGTATCAGAAAAAATATGTTGCAACTAGAATAGGATGTTCTGGAGGAATTGACAGCTATTTAAAAACAATTCAATATATAAAAATGGAAGAATATGAAGATTATAACCGTTATTTCTTTTTAGATAATGATAAAAATGTCATAATCGATTACTATAAATTACCACACCATTTAGTCCTTGTTACTGTGACAAGTGAAACAGATGACTTAAGTACATTCATTCCAGAACAGACAAGAAACACAAATAAAAAAGGACTGATTGATGTAACAAACCATGAATATTATCAATCAAATGAATCTATTTTAGAACATATACAACCTTTTAGAATCATTGTAGAAGGAGCCAAAGGAACAGGTAAATCATCAATTGTTCGTTATTTTATAAAAAAAGGTGTTGTAGCACAAGATAGAGATCCAGAAGTATTCTCTAATCAAAATATTTTACAACTACCAAAAGAAAATAGACTAAAACAAGTATATCAAAGAATCCACAAAAATGAAGATGAATATTTTTTATTAGTTATGAGAAGTACAAAACGTATGAATGAATCATTACAAAAAAGAAAAAACGAAATCAATACAACCAATCATGAACTATATCGTAAAGCATACCAAGATGCTTATATATCACTTAATAAAGCCGGTTTATTAGATGAGAAAATGATGCTAATACATAATAACTTTCAGTGGAAAAAACATAGAAATCAATATTTAAAACATTTAATACACCACATGATAGATCAATACCAAAACAAAAAAATAAAGACTTATTCGTAAGTCTTTATTTTTTATTCAATGACATATGGATCTTG
>CASEIJ010000045.1 GCA_949288035.1 uncultured Mycoplasmatota bacterium | reverse complement strand
CCAAACACTTTTTTGAAATTCACTACCATTTGGTAATAATGGAAGTATTCTAGAATTAGGATTTTTACCTTGAAAATAATCATCTAGCCATTCTTCTGTTTGTGTTAATACTGGAGTTAATTCACTTTTTCTTTCTTGATTCCTAATCGTATTCGCAAAATACTTTTGTCCTTCTAACCATAATCCGATTAGATGACTTTCATCACTTACTAATAATATCTTACCAATTGGCGAATGATAGTAGGTTTGATATAACATATATATACTTCCTTTCAATATGAATTTAATAGTATATAAAAACCGTTGAAAATCAACGGTTACTTTCATATTGGTGGAGGATGTGGGATTCGAACCCGCGACCCCCTGCGTGCAAGGCAGATGCTCTAGCCAACTGAGCTAATCCCCCACGTCTTTTTTGAAGACAAATAGATTATAGCATATCATTTTTTTAATTGTCAACTATTTTTTCTTATTTTTCAAAGAAAAAAGAAGATTTATATCTTCCTTTATTGTGCTATAAAATAATTTGCTAGTAATTGTTGGAACCACGTTGATAACTTTTGTTGATCTAATTTTGTTATCTTTCTACTATTCTCTGTATCCACTTTGATATTTTCTTCATTTTTCATTGTATTTGTATCTGTAATTTCAAAAGATAATATATTTTGATTATTATTATTTAAAATTTCACATTGAAAGTTAGAATCGGTTTGATTTCCATCTTTTTTCGCATTCATATGACAAGCTAAAATCATATTCTTATCTATATCGAATGTCATTTCAAAATTAGCTTTTGTATCTTGATAAGATCCTTTTCCTGTTCCTAACTCTTTCCCATTTTCATCTTTTAAAGCAATCTCAAATTTTTCTATATTTCCTTTTATTTCAATGGTACTAACTACTTGTTCATTTTCAATGACTTCAAATTCTTTTGTCGTTCCATCGGTAAAAGCAATTCCACTTTCTTTTTTCGTATAAGAATCAGTAACCGTTAATGCATATTTTACTGGTTCATGAGAAAACTTTGTAACATAAGTAATGAAATTTAAAACAGAAGAATCTTTATGATCAACATCTTGTTTTTTATAATTTTTAAACTCTGGAGAAATACGATTCATGATTTTATTTGCTTTCTTATCATTCTTTAAATCATTTATGACTTGATCAAATAATTCATTTGCTCTTTTCGCATCTAATGTTAATGAAACTTTCTTTACTTCTTTTTCTTTTCCATCAATTTTTACTTTCACATTACTTATTTTAAAATCATCTTTTGTTACATGTTGATATAAACTATTTTTGATCACATCAACAATATAATTATAATCATCGATACTTGTCTCTTGTAATGAATCAAAAATATCTAATCCTTCTAATTCTAAGTATTCAGAAGCAATTTCTTTTATAAATACATATTGATGACTATCTTCATTGTAATAAGTAATATTTGTTAATTCTTTTCCATTTAAACGTGGTATCAAATTAAAATACATTTTTTTATCTTTTATATTTTGTTGATATTCATATTGAAATTCAGTATTTTCTAAGTTTGTTAAAACTTGGGTTAATTCTGGATAACCTCCCATTGCACTATACGCTTCTAAAATATCTGAGTTTATTTTTACAGACATTGTTCCATTTAATTGAAAACTATCTTTTACATTCGTTTTATATTGATTGATATCTGTATTTAAAGCATTCATTTTTCTATTTAACGAATCAATTGATGAAACCAGTATTCTCTTCGGATTCGCAGCAAATACATAATATCCTACAAAACTCATTATAATTAAAATCATAGCAGCTAAAATAATAAATATTTTTGGCGAACTCTTTTGTAATTTTTTTACATCCTCTTGTTTTTTTTCTTCCAAACTTATTTGGTTTGTATTCTCATCTTTTATTTTTTCTACTTTTGGTGCCACTGTCTCTTCTCCCACTTTAAAATCTACTTCTTTAGATGGTTCTAAATGAGGTAGTTCTTCTTGACTTTTTATTTTTTTATTGTCTTCTGTCATACGACACACTCCTTATGTTTTCATTATACTATAAAAAGAAATCTTTGTATAGAAATTTAACTCTGTTTTTCATTTCTTTTTATATCCTTTACTAGCCCAAATTGATACCCTTTCTTTTTCATAGTTTGGATAAATTCATCTAGCGCTTCATAGTTACCTTTATTCTTAGGATGTAACAAATATATTGCGCCATTATGATATCGTTTTAACAAGCGATTTAATGTTTCTTCTTTCGAAACATCGTCTCCAAAATCATAATGGTCAGCGCTCCAAAAATACGTAGAATAACCTAAGTCACTAACTATTTTTAAACTTCGTTCACTCCATTCTCCTTTGGGTTCTCGGTATATTTTATCCATTTCAATTCCGGTAATTTGGTGATATATATTTTCTACATCTTTTATTTCTTTTACATATTCATCAAATGTTTCTTTGGTTGCTAGACTAGGCATACTTTTATGATGATGGGTATGATTTCCAATACTATGTCCTGCTTTTACCATTTCTCTTATGAGCGTATCATTACTAGCCATATAATTTTGACAAAGAAAGAAAGTTGCTTTCACTTGATTTTTATTTAAAACATCCACAATTTCTTTCATATATGTTTCATTACTACCTTCATCAAAAGTTAAATAAATGATTTTCTTATTTTTTCCTAAGTAGTAGGCTTGATATTTTTCTAATGATTTTCCATCATTACCACCTAATGGTCTTTTATGATCTAATTTATTATCAGACCACCATCCTTTGGTTTGATTTTCTAATTTATCATATTCTTCTTTATATATTTCGTGTTTTATAACATACACTTGTCTTTCTTTTTTTACTGTATTTCCACTGGAATCAGTTACTTGATATTGTACCTTATAGATTCCCGGTTGTTTTTTTATATTGTCTTTTACAATCACATTTTTTGTAATATCATGATCGATATTATCCGTTGCGATATACCCAGGTTCTTCATATTCTTCATCTGTATATATCGTAACGGCTTCATAGCCTTTTAATTCTAAATTTGGCTTCTCGTTATCTTTGACGATTACTTTTCTTTTAGCAGTTGTCTTATTACCGCTTTTATCAGTTACTTCATATTTAATCACATAAATACCAAAGCGTTTCGGATCTACTTCCCCACTTGTGATAACTTGATCACTTAAATTATTATTTTCAACATCGAATGCGATATACCCAGGCTCTTCATAAGAAGTATTTAATGCGACATATTCTATATCATTTCCTTTTAATGTGATCGTAGGAGCTTGTTTACTTTTTACAATCACTTTTCTCGTTTTTTTACGGATCATACCAATACGATTTTTTAGTTCATAAACTAATTCATAAGTTCCAATTTGATTGGTATTCACTTTACCATATACGATTACTTTTGCTTTCTTTCCCATAATCGTTGCACTCACACCTGGATCATGAAACGGTTCCTTGTATTCTACTACGATTGTTTCTTTTCCCTTTAATTTTAATTGCATACATAAATAAGTACTAAGAAAAAATAAACTCATTACAATTGGAATACTAAGTAGTAAAATCAATCCTTTATCTTTCATGATAACACCTCTATTACAACATATTCTAAAAAAGATTTAGACATTCAAAAAGAGGAGTTACTCTTCCTCCTCTTCACTAGACTCTCTTAAAATATAAATAGGGCGATGTTTTGTTTCCAAATAGGTTTTAGAAAGATATTCACCAATAATTCCCGTACAGAATAGTTGTATTCCACTTAAGAAAAACATAAT
Source organism: uncultured Mycoplasmatota bacterium (assembly GCA_949288035.1). Taxonomy (GTDB): domain Bacteria; phylum Bacillota_I; class Bacilli_A; order RF39; family UBA660; genus UMGS2016. The sequence goes on along the minus strand of CASEIJ010000045.1, from coordinate 45,418 downwards.
ACATACCATAGATGGCCATCCACTGGTTGGATCTGACCAAATTAAAGTACGTACAATAATAACAAGAATCATGAAAAATGATATTAAACAGAAAAGTAATCCAACAATCGCTGCGATTGCTAGAGGAACTGTTGAGAAACCAACAATTCCTTCTACAGCATAAGCAAATAATTTCCAAAAGTTAAATTTTGTATTACCTGCAGAACGTTCTGGATTTTCATATGTAATCCATTTTGTTTTAAAACCAATAAAACTAAATAACCCTTTTGAATAGCGATTATACTCTTTCATTTTAATAATTTCTTTTACTACTTTTCTCTTCATCAAACGATAGTCTCTAGCTCCATCTACCATTTCTACTTTCGATATTTTATTAATGAGGTGATAAAACCACTTAGTAAATGTTTTTCTAAAGAAAGAGTAACCATTACGACTTGTACTCTTAGTGGCTACAACATCATATCCTTCTTTGGTAATACTTTCATACATTTCTTCCAATAATTTAGGAGGATCTTGTAAATCTACATCCATAAGTGTGATATAATTTCCTGTTGCTGCTTCTAACCCTGCATAAATAGCAGCCTCTTTTCCAAAATTTCTAGAAAAAGATAAATAGTGAACTTCTTTATCTTTCTCATGTAATTCTTTCATTAATTCTAATGATTTATCTTTTGATCCATCATCTACAAACCATAACTCAAAAGATACATTTTCCATTTTCTCTTCTTGTTTTTTTATTTCTTTATAAAATAGTGGAATACTTTCTTCTTCATTATAACATGGTATAACAATTGAAATTTTATCCATTATCTCACTTCTTTCTTTTTATCTATTACGGTGATTCCTATAAAAAGTATAAATCCGATTATGCTTATCATCATACCCTCTTTTTTGAGCGGTGCTTCATATGTAAATGTAATTTGATGTTTTCCTTTTTCCAGTGGAAAACCTAAAAAGGCTTGGTTTACTGTTTCGTATTCTATTTCTTTTCCATCTACATATACGGTAAAGCCTTTGTCATATGGAATACTTGTGACAAAATATCCATCTTCTGTCATGGTAATATTACCTTCTAAATGGTCTCCATTTGTCTTTTCTTTATTCAAATGGAATACAGTCACATCATCAGCAACACTTTCTAAAAAGGTACTAGAAATTTGATATGTCTGTATATTTTTAAAATGGTATGTTCCTTTCTTTAATGTCACTTCTAAATAATTTTCGTGTTCATGATGAGAAATTACATAATGGAATGTATGATTATGATTTTGATATTGCCATTCTTGACAAGTTAGTTTGTTTTCAACCCCTTCAATTGTCATACTAAGATCTCCATTTTCACAACTAGCTTGTTTTGTAATATCCATTTCCAAGATAATTAAATCATCTTCCATGTCTTCTGGTAAAGCAATTCTAAAAGACGCATTATCTTGGGCAGTAATAACTGTTTCATTCTTCGTTTGTTTGATAGTAACATTTTCTAAATTCATCACGTCGAATGGTTCTAATGATTCTACTTCTTTTACAGTTGGTGTTTCTTTAGAATCTTCTGTCATGGTATATTGAAGAAGTGCTAAAACATTTTCTGGATAGTCTAATTTCTGGTATGTATCAACATTCATGGTTTGACTTCTTCCATATAAAACTGGTAATACATTTTCATTTTCATATAAATAATAAGTTCTATCTGCTTTTTTATCATATTTTTCAGCAATTTTTTTATATCCTGGTCCTTGTTCTGTTGTTGAAACAATATATTTAACACCTAAGAAATATGATTCAAAAATATCATCATTTTCTTTTAATATCATTGGATTTCTAGATGCATAAGCAATCTTTAAATCATTTCTTAAAAAATCGACATAATTTTTATTATAAGTAGATGAATAGATAGAGGTACGATACGAATAAGAACTATATACTTTATTTACTGTATATAAAACATCATTTCGATCATTCATACGAACAAATTCATCTTCTTTTTCTAAAATAGGTTCTATTAATTCTTGTTTCACAGATGACTGTATTTTATGATAATATTCATCCTTGGTTGGATAATCTTCTTCTAACTGTGCAACAAAGCAAGTTATCATAGCAATCACGAGTGTTCCTATCCCCAAAATATAGATATTCTTTTTCCTTACTGTTGCATATAATAAAATGAAAACAAAAAATAAATCAAGATAATATATCCATGTTTGATAACCACTTACAATTGCAAGTAATGAAAATATCACGGTTGTAATCACAATTGGTTTTAATTTGATACTTCCATTTTCTAATTCGTGTAATAAATTAGCTAGAAAGAGTGCTAGAATTGGAAAGAATGGAAATAATATTTTCTCACGTACATATAACGTTCCATTTAAAATATATACAAATATTGGAAAACAAAGAATGAGTAAAAAACTAATACTTAAGAAACGCTGTTCCTTTTTCTTACTAAAAATACTTGCGAAAATAGCAACTACTCCTGTCGCTGTTACACCTAAGGTATACGGATCATAAAGTAAGCCATCTAAATTGGCACTTGGAACAAGTAAAGATAACAAAGAAATGGTACTTTCTTCACTACCACGTCCTGATAAAATTACAGAAGCAGTTGGAAGTAATAAAACACATGCCATCATAATTGCAAGAAAAGTACAGAGTAATAATGGATATCCTTTTTGTAATATTTTTTTAAATGAATATGTATTTTCCCTTTTAATCACACAGGCAATTGTATAAAGTGCACATACTAAAATTCCTGTCACACTATAGTAATAACTTAACATAATCATCATAAATACACTAAATATAAACAAGCCTTTTTTCTTAGTTTCAAAATATCGATCAACACCAAATAAAGCTAAAATTAAAAATGGCATATAATTCATAAACATATAATGACGATGCGCGTGAAATATTAAAAATGATGCAGACATCATAATCAGTGTTACCAATAGTGATAAATGATTCGAATATTTTTTATGTAATAAAAATTCATATAATAAAATACCAGTGATAAGTACTAAAACAATATTTAAAAGCATAATATAAGTAGACATTGATATAAATGGAAATAAATAAGATAACATCAGTAATGGATTTAAAAGACCATAATAGGAAAAGAAATAAATGTTATTTCCTCCTCCAATATGAAATGCATAATCAGGAAATAAATCACCTGTATTATAAAATAACATGCGAAAATAATCAGCAAATGTTGTATGCTGACCAATCCAGTCCGTTTTAGATCCAAAAATAGAATCAAAACCAAGTGGTAATAACATCATCACGAATAAAAATAAAATAATACATCCATAATGAATATACTTTGTTTTATTATCTTGTATTTTCTTTTTCATTTCATCCCTCTTTTTACATGACTATTATACTATAAATTCTAAAAATATACTATTTTCTATTCTCTTTTTCTATAAGTTCTTGGGATAGAATTATGGAAAGTCTCATAAAATCGTGAAAAAAGGGTTGCAAATTCTAACAAATTATTATATAATTGAAACTGTCAATGAGAAATTTTTGATGAAAATTTGTCATTGCGCCCGTAGCTCAGCTGGATAGAGTGTTTGGCTACGAACCAAAAGGTCAGGGGTTCGAATCCCTTCGGGCGCACCACTTAATCGGGAAATAGCACAACTTGGTAGTGCACTTGGTTTGGGACCAAGGGGTTGCAGGTTCAAATCCTGTTTTCCCGACCATCTGAAATTAAAGTCTTGTATCGCAAGACTTTTTATTATATCTCGGGAAGTAGCACAACTTGGTAGTGCACTTGGTTCGGGACCAAGAGGTTGCAGGTTCAAATCCTGTCTTCCCGACCAAAATATGATGCATAGAATACAAAAGACATGATTTTCTCATGTCTTTTTGTATACTTATTCTAAATTTAATTTTTTCTTAAAGATATATACAGTTCCAAAATAATAAACAAGTCCAATTACAATACTGATAATCATAGATCCCACATAAATCACTCCTAAAATAGATACCGATGGAGATACTTGATTATTTAGCATACTAACAACATCTGGATTCACAAGTATAAATATACCTAAGAAAATTAATGAAATAACTTGTTGAATAGAATATAAAACTAATCCATATACAAAGCTATATACCAATCTATTTGTATTGTGTCTTTGTCCAAGTGCAATTGCGAAATAGAAGAATAGAAGCTGTACAATATATGAGATAATACACATAATGACTAGTACAATCGTTGCGAATGGTTCTTCCATTCCCATTATTTGATGGAATAAACCTAATTCATATACTTTAGGAACAATTGTCCAGATTTCAAATTTCGCAAAAGCAATACATAATGAAAGAGCAATGACAATAGAACTAATTGCCATAAAAATACAAGATGATAATACTTTAGATAAAATCAATGTATTTTTGGTTACTGGTAATGTATTGGTTAAATAACCTTCGTCTTTTAATAAATTTTGATAGAATTTTTGAATAGATACAAAGAAAGTTCCAATTCCTACTGCCATTAATAAAATGATAAAGAAAAATAAAACGGTTCCATATGCGATTGTAAATAATTGATGCATATCAGTTAAATAACTGCCTCCTAAGACAATTATACTTAAAATAAGTGTAATAATATAAAGTGGTGTTAACGACTGTCCTAGACGCTTTAAATCATATTTTAATACCTTACCTAACATTTAAATTCCTCCCTAAAATATCCATCAATACTTTTTCCACTTTCATCTCTTAATTGATCACTTGATTCATGTAATACAATTTTTCCTTTTTTAATAAAAATAACTTCATCTAATATTTTTTCAATATCAGAAATTAAATGGGTAGAAATAATAATAGATGCACCTTCATTAAAATTCTTTAAAATTGTATCTAAGATATAATCTCGAGCAGCAGGATCTACTCCACCAATTGGTTCATCTAAAATATATAACTCTGCTTTACGACTCATAACTAAGATCAATTGTACTTTTTCTTTCATCCCTTTTGATAAAGTTTTTAACTGATCATTGGGATTAATATCTAATTTTTTTAATAAGTTATATGCAACTTCTTCTCGAAAGTCCTCATAAAAATCTTTAAAATATTGAATAACTTCTTTTATTTTCATATTAAAATTTAAATAAGTTCTCTCTGGTAAATAAGAAATAACCTTTTTTGTTTCAACTCCTGGATGTTTTCCCTGAATTAAAATTTCTCCAGAGTTTGGTACTAATAAGTCATTTAATAACTTAATCAACGTTGTCTTACCACTTCCATTTGGTCCTAATAAACCAATAATTTTTCCTTTTTCAATAGTAAGATTGACATCATCTAATGCCACTTTTACTCCATACTTTTTCGTTACATGTTTACATTCTACTAAACTCATTTTTTCTCCTCTTTTCTGATATATTCAATCACTTGATTGAATGGTATTCCAATTTCATTCATTTCTTTTAAAAAGGTATAAATTCTTGTATGTGCTAAAGATGCTTTACCTTCTTCAATTATTTTATGATTATCTGTTACGAATCTACCACTAGTACGTTTGGTATAAACAAAACCTTTTGTTTCTAATTCTTGTAGTGCTCTTTGCATTGTATTGGGATTTACACCACTTTCTTCTGCTAATTCTCTTACAGATGGAAGTTTACTCCCTGGTGGATAAGTACCGTTAATAATCCATGTTTCTAATTTTTCAACAAGTTGTTTATAAATTGGCTTATCATTATCAAATTGCCACAAAAACATCGCCTCTCTTTGTATTAATTAACTAATACAGTTATACAATATTTTTTTGTTCTTGTCAAGTAAAAAAAGTATCTAAATAGATACTTAAATAAAAAAATTCATAAGATGAGAGACAATAAAACAAATGATAACTGCGATACTAGTCGTTAATAGAATGGTAAACAGCATCCATTTAAAGCTACCTGTTTCCTTTTTTATTGTAAGACATGTTGTTGAACATGGAAAGTGTAATAAGGAAAACAATATGGTACATATTGCGGTTGTAATAGTCCATCCATTGTCTACTAATATTTGTTTTAATAATGAAAGATTACTAATATCCGTCATAGTTGTCTTAGATAAATAAATCATAATCATAATGGGAACAACAATTTCATTGGCTGGAAATCCTAATAAGAATGCCATTAATATAACACCATCTAATCCAATGAAACGTCCTAATGGATCAATAAAATCAGAGCATATTTGAATGATAGATACACCATCTATGGTTAAATTTGTAAGAAGCCATATCAAAATTCCAGCTGGTAACGCAACAGTAACAGCTCTTCCTAGTACAAATAAAGTACGATTAAAAAGAGAATAAATGATTACTTTTCCTATTTGTGGTTTACGAAATGGAGGTAATTCTAATATAAAAGAAGATGGCATTCCCTTTAATACAGTTTTAGATAGTCCACTTGATACAATAAAAGTCATCATAATACCAAATAAAATAATTGCAGTTAATATGAAAGCATTTAATATCGAATTTTGAATACCTGGTCGAAAACCTACTAAAAACATGGTAATGATAGAAATCATTGTTGGAAATCTACCATTACATGGTACAAAATTATTTGTAATCATCGCAATTAATCGTTCTCTAGGAGAATCTATAATTCGTGTTCCTGTTACTCCTACTGCATTACACCCAAATCCCATACACATCGTTAAAGCTTGTTTTCCACAGGCTTTACATTTCGCAAATTGTTTATCTAATTGAAATGCGATTCGAGGTAATAAACCAAAATCTTCTAATAAAGTAAATAATGGGAAAAAGATAGCCATGGGAGGTAACATAACAGATATTACCCAAGTAACTGTTTGATAAGCACCATCTAATAGAATTCCACTTATCCATTTTGGAAGTGGGAAAAGTTCAAAAATATGTTTTAAGTATCCACCTAGCCATGAGAAAAATTGGAATAATAATTGCGATGGATAATTCGCACCTACCATTGTGATCCAAAAAATAAGAAATAAAAATAGGAGCATGATTGGAATTCCAGTCCAAGGATTCATAAATATTTTTTCTAACTTTTGGTGTGTTTTATGATCTGTTTGCTTTTTTATTACTACTTTTTGACAAATATTATCAGCATGATGAAGCATTGTTTTTACAGTGTGATTTTTTATAAAATGATATAAAACTCCTACTTGTTTTAATCTTTCTCTTTCTTCTTTTATGATTTTTATAAGTGATGGATGATCCTCTAATTGAAAGTTTGTAACCCCTTCTAATTGTTGAATGATACTATGGTCATTTTCTAATAATTTAAGGGCGAAAAAACGTGAAGATAAGTTGTTAGGTAAATATAACTTTAACTTTTCTTCGATTCGTTTTAAAGATTGTTCTAAATCTAGTTCATATTTTGTTTGAATGATTTCTTTTTTTGGATGGATTGTTATTTCTTCTATTTGTTTTACTAATTCATTTAAACCAATTTTATCTCTGGCACAAGTACCGATAACAGGAACTTGTAATTCTTGAGATAATTTTTCTAAATCAATTTGAATACCTCTTTTTTTTGCTTCATCTAATAAATTGACACAAACAATGACTTGATCAGTCACCTCTAATATTTGTAATACAAGATTAAGATTTCTTTCTAAACATAGAGCATCACATACAACAATAATCGCATCATAATGATCGAAACAAATAAAATCTCTGGCATGTTCTTCTTCTTTTGAATGTGTCATTAAAGAATAAGTACCTGGTAAATCATATATTTTATAATTTGTATCATGATATCCGTAATATCCATAGGCATTTTCTACCGTTTTACCAGTCCAATTTCCTGTATGTTGTTTTAATCCTGTTAATTCATTAAAAATAGTACTTTTACCAACATTGGGGTTTCCTGCTAAACCAATGATCTTCTCTTTTGTATATTTCTTTTGATATCCTTGCTTATAATACATCTTCATGATGACCTCTTATAACTTGAATTTTTTTAGCATCTTTATTTCTTAATGCAATCACTGCACCACGTATCATATATGCGGTTGGATCTTTCATATAGCTTTGATATAAACTAGTTACTTTCGTTTCTTCTGTTAACCCAATATCTAATAAACGTCTCGTCATATTCTCATCTGCATCTATCTTTGATACAATTGCACTTTCTCCGATAGAAAGTTCATTTAGGGTCATAATTTCACCTGATTTCATTTCATCTAGTTTATTATATGTATCAAAAAAAGAATGGGAAGTGAAATATCCCATTCAAAATACTAAGGTCTCTATTTTTAGTTTGGAAAATGAATCTTTTTCTTCTTTTTTTTCCTCTTTTATCATGGAAAAAACACCTGGATTATTTGCTGTTTGCTCGTAAAACCATTCTATAACATCTTGGTATTGCTCAAAGTTATCCTGTTGAAACGATTCAATTAAAAAATCTAATAAATTCATTTGACGATTATATTTGGTATAAATAATACCTGATTCTGGAAGATAGCGTTCTAATTCATTCATACAATCACGGACACTTTTCTTTTCTTTTTGAAATATTAATATCTTCGATAGTAAGATATCACCTAAGAATTCTGTAAATTCCCAAGGAGTAATATATCCTGTTTTAGATAAATATACTTTGCCAGTATTTCCTCTAATTTCTTTACGATATATATCAGAATATAATATTTTCTTTTTGGTGAAATAAGTATCAGCAATATATTCTAAAAATAAGCGTGCTTGTTCACGTATCCCATTACTTCTTAAGAAAGTACCGTCTGGTTGCATAAAACGAATCATATTTAAATATAAAATATTTTGAATACTCTGATAATAACCATCATCCGTAATAAAATAATTGGGTGATATCGTTAGATTTAAATTTTGTATTACTTCGATATTACTTGTTGCATCTTTTTGTTCAAATAATTGAAATTTATCCCATGTATCACTATTAAAACATAGTTTTTGTTGAGAAATGTGATATTGGTTCAATTGGTGTTGTAATTGTTCCATTAAATCATCAAAGTAATATATATTGTGTTCTAAATATGTTTGGATAAAACGTGGTAATATTTTTAAAATTTCTTTTAAGGCTTCACTTTGATATATGTGTGTAGAAAGATATTTTTTTATTTCTTCTACCATTTTGGAAATCAATATACGATATGTATCAAGTTTATTACCATTTGTAATAGGTACAATTTTTTTTACTTCAATAAAATAATAGGCCATATCACGTAAAACTTCTTTATCATTTATGATTCGTTTTAACGTTTGATCTGTAATGGTATCATAGAATAAACGTGTTCTAAGATCATTGTATGATTCTGCTTCATATTCTGGTTCATCACCATATCCAATCCATTGATCTATTTTCCCAACTAATATAGGAGGATTTGGTGTTCTTTTCATAATTTCTGGATATTCTCTTTCAAATTCCTTTAATATTTCTATATAATCTAACAAATGAAAAGTATCTGTATAAATAATAATTTTATCATCACGCGCTACTTCACTGGTATCAAATTTTAAATTATAAGATAAGGTTTTTTCCTTAAATTTTTCTAATAAACGACGAATGATAAAATCAATATCACTATTTTGACAATTTAAATAAAGACGATGATGAATAGGTACGATTAAACCTTGTTGGCAATTTATTTTACGACTTTCTAAATGACACCATTTACTGGTCTCTATACCGAGAATTTCGCGAAAGAAAAATTGTGATACAAATGTATCCTTTTCCATTTCTTGATAAGTTATTATCTTTTTTAAAGATTGATATAACATCGTTAATTCTTCTTTTTTATAGACAAAATCAATAGGAAATTGTATGGTTTTTTTATCTAATGAACAAATACTATTACGCCATGTTTGAAAAATTTCTTCATATAATTTTTGTTTTTCTTTTAAATTTCTATGATCTTGTGTATGATGATTCACATTTAATAAAGATGCATAAAAATCATGATATGAAAGTGGTGTTTCTGATATGTAAAAACGGATCATATTTTTTAAATAGGTTTGATCTAGTTTATCTATTTTAATTTGTTCATAAAGTTCTATATACTTTCCCATATGATCACCTTAATTATTATATCATAATTTATTTTAAGAAAAAAAGATGTACGAATACATCTTTTAATCTAAAATATTTTTTAAAACAATTGTTTTTGTTCTTGACATTTCTTTTAATGTAGTAGAAATACCTTCGTTTCCGATTCCACTGTGTTTCCAACCACCAAATGGCATTTCTGCAGCACGATAGAAACTTGCTCCATTGATAACTGCTCCACCACATTCTAATGCATTACAAACTTTGAAAGCCATTTTCATATCTTCTGTGAATACACATCCACAAAGACCATAGTTAGATTGGTTCGCAATTTCAATGGCTTCTTCTACTGTATCAAATCCAATCACTGGAATAACAGGTCCAAAGATTTCCATATCTTTTGCTACTTCCATATCTTTTGTTACATTGTCAAGAATGGTTGGTTCATAGAAAGCACCATTACGACGGCCTCCACATACAATTGTAGCTCCTTGAGCAACTGTATCGTTTACTTGTTGTTCTACTCCAATTGCTGCTTTTTCACTAATTAAGCATCCAATTTCTGTTTCTGGATCCAATGGATTTCCAACTTTCATAGAAGCGATTTTTGCTTTCATTTTATCGATAAATTCTTGTTTTCTACTGTTATGAATTAAGAATCTTTTACTAGCACAACATACTTGTCCTGTATTGTAAAGTCTTCCCCATACAGTTTCTTCAATTGCCTTATCCATATCTCCATCTTCTAAGAATAAGAAAGCATCATTTCCTCCTAATTCTAACATAACATGAGATAAGTTTTGGCTTGCAGTTTTCATTGTTTCCATACCAACTTTTGTACTTCCTGTTAAACTAATTAAATGTACTCCAGGATGTGCAGAAAGAGCATTTCCACAAATTTCTCCACTACCAGATAAAATATTGATTACTCCATCTGGAATTCCTGCGATTTTTAATAGTTCACAGTATTTATGTAATGTAAGTGGATTTGTACTTGATGGTTTTACAATAACTGCATTTCCCATAACAAGTGCAGATGGTACTTTTTGACCAAATAAATCACATGGGAAGTTAAATGGAATAATACATGCAACAACTCCAAGTGGTTCTTGTTGGGTAATTTGAATTGTTTTTTCTTGTCCCGCTTCTGTTCCAGCAGGGATTACATTTCCATACATATGTTTTGCTTTTTCTACATATCCGTATGCGAATGTTCTTGTATTTCCAATTTCAGCACGTGCTTCACGAATTGGTTTTCCTGTTTCTTTACAAAGTAAGGTTGCTAAATCTTCAGCATTTTCTTCTACAAGATCAGCAAATTTCTCAATAATTCTACCACGTTCATGTAGTGGTACTTTTGCCCATGCTTTTTGTGCTTCTACGGCTTTTTTTACACAAGCATCTACATCTTCTGCTGTTGCATTTGGTACTGTATCCAATAATTCATTGGTAGCAGGATTATATACTTCAATTACTGCTCCATTACTTGCGTCTTTAAATTCTCCGGCAACTAAATTCTTCATAGATTCCTCCTTTTATTCTTCACTCATACCTGTGAATGATAACATTAATCCTCCACAGCTATTAGCACTGTGATCACGATATCCATATTCACCAAATGTGAAAATCGTAATAAATGGTGCTCCATTTGCTTCTTTTACTAATTGTTTATGAACTTCGTCAATACGATCTCCAATTCCTAATTTTCTTCCACCACAGTGTACTAAGAAATATCCAGCAGCTTTTTTCTTTCCTAATTCTTCATTAACTGCTTTTAATGCATTTCCAGTAGAATCAATTAATTCATCTACTGTAGCTTCCATTAACATAGCACATGTTCCCACTGCTAAATGGTTTCCTACGTTAATCATATGATCATCTGTTGATGACATAGGGTGACGAATTAAAGTTACATTTCCGATTGGATCTTTTACTCCTAGTGGATTTAAAATAGATGCAGCAAGTAAGTTACCACCTGCAACTTCATCTTCTTTCTTTCCTGTCCAATCCATGTATTTTTCTAATGATGGTACTCCATCAATTTCAGCAATTGTTCTTTTTCCTTCAATTTTATTGATGATACCATATTTACCTGTTTCATTGTAAGCACCTGTATATTCCGTTACAAATTTCTTATTTGTATAGAAGAATACGACAGCAACTCCATCGCTAAATACTTTGTCATTACAGAAGATTGACCATTTACCTTCTACTGTATTATCAGCTGCACTACCACCAAAGAATGGTACACGTCCGATTACATCTTGAATACCTTTTAAATAATCTTCTTCTTCTTTTGGACTTGCTACCATGTAGAAATAAGATGGCACTTTTGTACTACCAGCATTTTTTACTGCTTCTACAGCAACTCTACGTCCAATTTGTCTTGCATCTGGTCCTGCTTCATGACATGCTACTCCAACTGTTAAATCTGGATCATCTAACATCATCATTCCAGAAAACCCATCTTCTCCAGCAATAACACCATCTGAAACCATAATTGCTCCACTACTTGTACATCCAACAATTGGTGCATCTGTAACGCTTTTTACTCCTTTCATAATTTCTTCTTGATCTTGTACCACAGATGTAAATAATAATCCTACTTTTGGCTTCATTCCTTCGCTAGCCATTTTTGCTGTTGCTTCACCTGAAGCATAAGCGTCTTTTAAAACACTATAACCAACTTTTGTCTTTAACATATTAGCTCCCTTCTTTTGGATGTGGATAGAATGATATTCTATCTATTTTCCTAGTATTATTATAACACAATAAAAGAAATTAAGGAATGTTTCCACCTTAATTTCTTTTGTTTTACATTTTTACTCAACTGTAACCGACTTCGCTAAATTACGAGGATGATCAATATCTAACTGGAGTGCTTTCGCAACCTGGTAGCTTAATAACTGAAATGGAATGATCGTTATGATTGGTTGAAATAAAGCTCCTACATCAGGGACAATCATTCTTTCGTCAACTTCTTTTTCTTCTTCTGCTGTATCTAGCGTTGTCAAAATAACATATGCTCCTCTAGCTTTTACTTCCATTAAATTACTTTTTGTTTTTTCATATGTATTTTTATCTGTTGCAATCGCAAATACAGGCGTTTTTTCTTCTACTAAAGAAATTGTTCCGTGTTTTAATTCTCCAGCAGCATAAGCACTGCTATTTAAATAAGATACTTCTTTTAACTTTAATGAAGCTTCCATAGATAAAGCATAATCACTTTGTCTACCGATAAAGAAATTAGCAGGCTTATCTATTAATTTTTTGATCCATGAGAAATGTTCAAATTTTTTTAAACATGGTTCCATTGCTTGTAACATTTTTGTTTTACCTTCTTGATATTGTTGTTCTAAAGAAGCCGTCCATGTATTTCTAGCTTTCATCCATTCTCTTAAAATAATGATAAAAAGGGCTACTTGGCTACTATAACCTTTGGTAGTTGCAACAGCTCTTTCTTCACCTGCTCTCATATAATACACATAATCTGTCAATCTTGATAATGTTGAATTGTAAACATTGACAATTGCTAAACTGTCAATCTGCATTTCTTTTATTTTTTTCGCACAATGAATGGTATCAGCTGTTTCCCCTGATTGAGAAACAAAAATAACTAAAGTATTTTGATCCGCTAAAATAGGTTGATAACGATATTCACTTGCATATTCAATTTCTACGGGGAATTGTGCGAAATGAGCAAATAAACTTTTACCAATACATCCTGCATGATAAGCACTACCACAAGCGACAATTTGTATTTTATTGTACTTACGATAATCCGGTACAGAATGGGTGTCATTTTCTTCATAAAATGTAAATAAATTTGTCAATACGTTGGGAATATCATAAATTTCTTTATGCATATAACAATCATATCCCTCTTTATTTGACAAACTATCTTGCTCATCTAACACTTCTATCTTTTTTTCTACTACTTTTCCGTCTTTATAAACATGCCATGCGTTCTTATCTATGATTCCATATTCAAAATCATCTAATAACACATATTGATTCGTAAATTCACGAAATGCCTGATAATCACTTGCGACATACATTTCTCCCTTTCCTACTCCAATTAATAAGGGAGAGTCTTTTTTCATAATATATAGATGTTCTAAATCATCCTCATGAAAGCAAACAATCGCATAAGAACCTTTTACTCTTTTCATCGTATATTCCATAGCTTGTTTCATATCTTGATATTTTTCTAAGGCATCATTTAAAAAAGCTACAAATACTTCTGTGTCGGTATCAGAGATAAATTTCTTTCCTTTATCTTCTAATTCCTTTTTTAATTCATCCATATTTTCTATAATACCATTATGTACTGCCACAATTTTACCATATTTATGGGGATGGGCATTGATTTCATTGGCTTCACCATGTGTAGCCCATCTTGTATGACCAATTCCTATTTCTGTTAACATATTACGATCGACAATTTCCTCTAGGCAATTTAATTTACCTGCTTTTTTTAACACATTGATTTGACCATCTTTAAAATATGCGATTCCAGCTGAGTCATATCCACGATATTCAAGGCGTTCTAACCCCTTGAGTAATACATCGATCGTTTTTTCTGGATGACCGATATATCCAACAATTCCGCACATATAACCTTCCTTTCGTGGTGTAATATATGTTTTGTTGTAATCTTGATTTTACTTTTTGTCATATATTTTACGACTACCACCAACCGTAGTAGAATCCGCCGAATCTTTCGATACTACTAATCCTCGTCAACCTATCCGGTCCTGGCGCTAATTAAAACCTTGCTCCTTTCTCGATTTTAATTTTCTATTTCATTATATACAATTTTTAATAATTTGACAAATACATACATAATTTTATCTTTTTCGAAATATTGTAATACTAGAAAAAAACATGTATAATTGGTGATATAGAAATATGGTGTTAGTATGAGAAATTTAGAAATTTTATTTCTTTTATTTATGATATATTCCTTTCTAGGGTGGCTTGTCGATATTACTGGCAATTATTTATCACAACGAAAAATCATCAACCGAGGTGTTTTTATTGGTCCTTACTGTCCTATCTACGGAGTAGGAGCCTTGTTAATCACCTTTTTCTTGCATTTAATTCCTGTCGATAATTATCTTTTTGTATTCATTTCTTGTGTTTTTATATGTGCAGTACTAGAGTATGTAACAAGTTATGTATTAGAAAAATTATTTCATGCCAGATGGTGGGATTATTCTGATGAAATGTTTAATTTAAATGGCAGAATTTGTCTAAAGACAATGTTTCCGTTTGGATTGTTAGGAATTCTTATTTTTTATATAACCAATCCATTCTTTCTTTACTTTTTATCACAAATTCCAAATTCGATTCTAACCATTCTTTCTGGCGTATTACTTTTGATATTTGTGATTGACATGATTTTATCATTTCAAGTATTAATCCATTTTAGAGCATTAATTTCTAGTTCAAAAGCAAAGGATAAGACAAATGATATTCGCAATATCATGAAAGATAAAATCAAAAAACATCGTCGTATTCATCAGCGTCTATTAAATGCTTATCCCTTGATTTCTAAAAAACTAAATGCCTTTTTGAAAAAAATTAAATTATAAAAAAGAACCATACAATTTTGTATGGTTTTTATAATAAGCTCATGGTAGAAGAAAAGCCGGATACTCCAGCTTTCAATTCAAAATGGTGGCTCCGAATGGAATCGAACCATCGACACAGGGATTTTCAGTCCCTTGCTCTACCGACTGAGCTACAGAGCCAAATGGCGGTCCCGACGAGAATCGAACTCGCGATCTTCTGCGTGACAGGCAGACGTGATAACCGCTACACCACGGGACCATTGGTTGCGGAGGCTGGATTTGAACCAACGACCTTCGGGTTATGAGCCCGACGAGCTACCAAGCTGCTCCACTCCGCGATATTAAATATAAATGGCGGAGAAAGAGGGATTCGAACCCCCGCGCCGTTTCCGACCTCCCGGTTTTCAAGACCGGTCCCTTCAACCAACTTGGGTATTTCTCCACATAAATACTATATGTCTTTTCAGACGACAAATGAATTATATCATAAGTTTTTTTCTTATGTCAACTCATTTCATAAGAAAATGCTATGATTTTGATAAAAATCATCCTTTTTTAGACTGAATAAATCAATCTGTATCATAATAAAATAAAAAGCCGTATCAAAACGACTTTTAATTTCGCTGGTGCCTAAGGCCGGACTTGAACCGGCATGAGGTTTAACCCTCGCAGGATTTTAAGTCCTGTGCGTCTACCTATTCCGCCACTCAGGCAATTTCCTTTGAACACTTTTAAGTATACAATAAAATAATAATCTTGGCAAGCATTTTCAAACATATTTTGAAAATTTTTCAATTCTATTCTGAAATAGTGCGCTTCATGATATAATAAATCAGATAGGAGATGAGTAAATTGAAAGATACATTAAAAGATTTATGTGCGACTTTTTTGTCTATTGTTTTATTGATATGTATTATAAGCTTATCTAGTATTCTCGTATTTCGTAATATAACCACAAAAGAAAATATGAAACAAATTGTAAAAAATACAGATTTTACCAAAGAAATAAAAAATCGAACAGAAACAAAACAAATGAATGATATATTTCGTGATATTTATACAGTTGCCGATAAATACCATATTCCTGAACAATTCATCGACAGTGTATTAAATGATGCAACAACAAAAGATTTCTTAGGTACGGTTGCTTCTAATGTAATTGAAGAAACATTAACTGGAAAAGATGAGAAAATATTAACCGAGAAAGATTTAAATCAATTACTTGAAAATAATATGGACCATTTTCAAGAAGTAAGTAAGATACAATTAAATGAAGAACAACAGCAGAATTTTTTAAATCTAGCCAAAGAACATTCTGCAACAATCATTGAAATATTACCAACTACTACAGAACTACAATCTTATTTAAGCCCTAGTATGATAGATGGTATGAAATTATTAAATAGTAATCAACTTCTATATATATTCCTTGGAATCATCATAATTTCGTCCATACTGATTTTATGTTTAAAATGGAAAGAAAAAATTTGGTTACTTTATTTTGCGACCCCACTTTTCTTTTCTGGTATTGTACTTGTTATGCTGGCGTATGCAGCACCGACAATCCTATCTATATTATTACAATCTAGCAATGACTTATTATATTTATTTGTAGATCAGTTAGCGCTACATTTAAAAGAATATTTAACTTTGATCGGAATTATATTATTTATCTGTTCTATTTTAATATATATCCTTTATTTTATAGGTAAGAAATTTCTTTCAAGTAAGCAATAGCTTACTTTTTTTCATATTTTCTTTCCTAATACATAAATTTTACTAGAGGTGAATAGGATGAAAAATGCGATTTTTTACTATTATAATTTGAATCCTATGACCTTAATCAAACGAAATCAACAATACGAATTTCAAATTGATCAAATTCAATATATATTAATTCCGTGTCCTTTTCCTTTAGAACAGCTATCCTCCTTATATCAACTTACTTTAACATTACATCAACATCAAGTACCAATTCATAAAATAATTTTAAATAAAGACGGACAACTTACTACTTTAATAAATCATACTCCATATATTTTATTACAATTATTTGTCTCTAAAGATACCCCTATCATATTTCGCGATATATTGCAATTTCAAGAGTTAACTAAAAATATTTCTGTAGAAAATTTTATAGTTGCTGATTGGTATCAATTATGGACCCAAAAAGTAGATTATTTAGAATATCAAATTAGTGAATTTGGAAAGAAATATCCACTCATTCGAGAAAGTTTTAGTTATTATATAGGTTTAGCAGAAAATGCCATTACTCTTGTTAAAACTATCACTCATCCAACACCTATTTTAGCGCATCGTCGTCTTTATATGAATTCTACGTTATTTGACTTATATAATCCTTTAAATCTTATTATGGATTCAAAAGTAAGAGATGTAGCAGAATATTTAAAAGATTGTTTTTTCCACAATCGTAATCCAATTGACATGATACAAACCTATTTACAATACCAAAGGTTGCCATGTACAGAATATCAATTATTATTTATTCGTTTTTTATTTCCTAGTTATTATTTTGATTGTTATGAAAAAATTATTGAACAAGGTCATAATGAAAAAGAATTATTACCTATTATCTTAAAAAACGAAACATACGAAACACTTTTAAAATATCTCTATCAACAAGTATTGTATCATTGTTATCTTCCCGAAATATTATGGTTAACAAAAAGTAGTTAATCTACAACATTAACTACTTCTTCTACTTCTGGCACTTCTTCCTTGATTGCTGCTTCAATCCCGTCTTTTAATGTATAATCTATCATCATACAATTAGCACAAGCTCCTGATAGCTTTATATAAACAATATGGTTCTCATATTTGATAAATTCAACATCTCCCCCATCACCAATTAAGAAAGGGCGCAAAGTATCGATTACTTCTTTAATTTTTATTTCCTCATTTTTTTCTTGCATGTATATCACCCATCTCATTATACTAAATTTCACAATAATAGTAAATATTTCTATCTTATGATATAATACTTGCAGGTGATTTGTTGTGGGAAGATATAAAAAAGGAGATATTGTAAAAGGAACAATCACAGGAATTGAAAAATATGGAGCATTTGTTTCCCTAAAAGAATATTATAGTGGATTAATTCATATTTCTGAAATTTCTGATGGTTTTGTAAAAGATGTGAATGATTTTCTAAAAATCGGAGAAACTATTTTTGTAGAAATTCTAGAAGTAGATGAAGATGCTTGCCGTTGTAAATTGAGTATTAAAAATATAAATTACCGTCAAGAAAATCAACCTTTTCGAAAGAAAAAGATTCAAGAAACTCCACATGGTTTTCATACTTTAGAAACTATGTTACCAAAATGGATAGAAGAAAATTTAAAAAACAGAAAATAATTGATATTTTTTGTTGACAAACCTTTTACTATCTGGTATATTTAGTAATGTCCGAAGCAATAAAATCGGGCGATTAGCTCAGTTGGTTAGAGCACCTGCCTTACAAGCAGGGGGTCATAGGTTCGAGTCCTATATCGCCCACCATATGCCGAAATAGCTCAATTGGTAGAGCAACTGACTTGTAATCAGTAGGTTACGGGTTCAATTCCTGTTTTCGGCACCAGGATGGATGGGTAGCGAAGTGGTCAAACGCGGCAGACTGTAAATCTGTTACTTAGGTTTCGGAGGTTCAAATCCTTCTCCATCCACCACTGATTGCCTCGTAGCCAAGCGGTAAGGCACCACACTTTGACTGTGGCATGCGCTAGTTCGAATCTAGCCGAGGCAGCCACTTATTTTTTATGTATTGTTCCGCTAGCTCAGTCGGTAGAGCATTTGACTTTTAATCAAAGGGTCTGGAGTTCGAATCTCCAGCGGGACACCAGTTTGAATTTAAAATGAACAAATATGTTCATTTTTTTAATATATATATAATAAAAAATAGGATATTTCTATCCTATTTTCTTTGTTAATTCTGCAATTTGTTTACGTAATTCTGAAATTTCAACTTCTAATTGTTCATAATCCAATGTTGGCTTATCTTCTACTTTTTTTGGTTCTTCATATGTATCTAAATCAATTGGTTTTAATTCTTCATTTGCAGTTTCTTTCTTTTCTTCTTTATCAAATAAACTATTATAAAGTCCTCGAATTAATCCCTGTGATTTTTCATGATTTTCTTTAAATGGATCAATTGGTGTAAAAGTAGGGTTTGCTAATTCTTTTGATACAACAGGAGTATCCATTGTACTCTTAGTCACTTCTGTTTTCATATTTTCTAAATTTACAATCGTTTGATCTTTTTCTGAAACAGGTTTCACAGATGGTTCTTCAACTACTATTTCATTTGGTTGTACTTCTTCTACTTGAGGGATCTCTTCTAAATCTGTTAACGAATCTGTTTCAGGCAATTCAGATAAAGGCATTTCTTCAAATTGATTGATGTCTAATTTTTCCTCAAAGTCATTGTGAATTGGATTCTTTACTTCAAATTCTTCAAAATTAACTGTCTTTGATGGTTCTAATTCTGGCAATTCAACATCTTCTTCTTTTCTTTCTATATCTTTTGATGAATCAAACGTATATTCTTTTGGAAGTAATGGGTCAACATCATTTTCTTGTTCTACCTCAATCTTTTCTTGTGGAATATTTTGAACGCGTAATAAATTAGTAGAACTCATAGGTAATTTAAATGGCTTTGTATAAAGTACATCTAACCCTTCTAATTCTTGAAAACTTTTATCTTCAATTGTATCTTGTGCCAACTTACTTTCACGTACAATATATTTAATTAATTCTTTTATTTTCTCCCACTCATCATTGTTTAAAAGTTGTCCTTTTCCTTCTTCTACTTTCGTAACATATGAAATTTGATAAGCTTGGTTATCTAATTCTCCCAATGTATAGATAAAATAATTTGTATCTTGATCTTTAAAATAACGGATTGCATCTACTACAGTATCCATTCCATTTAATTTTATATTTATTTTCCCCATTTTTATCCTCCTTTATTATATATAACATTATATAAAATTTTATTTTATTTTTCAAGTGCTTAACTATTTTTCTTTATCATTTTATAGTATAATATTACTTATTAAAAGAAAGAGGGTTAATATGTTAAAAAAGACAATTAATTCAACTACTTATTTTATTTCTGCAATCCTTTTTTTTATTGGTAGTTTTTTGTTTATTTTTCATACTGGATTTACAGTGAATATCCTTTTATATTTACTATGTTTAGGTATATTATTAGATGCGATTTTACAGTGTATTCAAGTACTTGTAAAAAAACAAAAAGTAAATACCCTGATACGCGCTTTTTTAGATATTATATTTGCTCTATTCATTTACTGGCACCCTACTTTCTTTCAAGGTAGTTTATCGATTATTCTAGGGCTTTATTTATTTATACATGCAATGATTGAAGCAATTAACTATGCTCTTTATAAAAAAAATCATATCCCTAGTCGTCTTCTTGTCTTAATTTCTTTTCTCATTAAATTTACATTATCATTATTTTTAATGCTTCATCCAACGGCAAAATATCCCTATGTCATGTTAATTATTGGTATTTATTTTGGATTATATGGTATTTCACAATTAAATAGTTTTATATCAGAAATGATTCCAAACCATTTAAAAAATAAAGTTCGTATTTCCTTACCTATTTTAATTGCAGCTTTTATCCCTCGTAAACTGATTACCCTAATTAATGAAATTCTAGAACAAGAACCAGATGAAGTGACAATTGAAGACAAAAAAAAGAATTCACAAAAAGCTGATATAGAAGTTATCATCCATTTAGCAAACTCTGGTTCTGCAGCCTTTGGACATATCGAAGTTTCTTTTGATGGAAAAACATATTCCTATGGAAATTACGATATGCATTCTAGGAAACTTTTTGATGCCATAGGAGATGGAGTCATCTGTATTGCTGATCGTGATGCATATATTCAATATGCACTACAAAACAAAAAAAGATATCTCGTTGTTTTTGGAATTTCATTAACAAAAAAAGAAAAAGACATTGTAAAAAAGAGAATTCACAAACTAATTACAACCAATGTCGAAGACTATTATCCGGATTTACAGTTAGCAGAAATGGGAAAACTTCCCAAAGGGAACTATCATGATATGTCCAGTGAAATATATAAATTAGCAAACGGACAATTTAAAAAAATAACCAACGGAAAATGGAAAAAATTTTTCGTATTAAAAACCAACTGTACTGGATTAGTTGAAAATATTTTAAATGGAGTTGGATTACATATCCTAGAATTTAATGGATTATTAACACCTGGTAGTTACTATGATTACTTAAACCGAGAATTTTTAAAGAAAAAAGGAAAAGTAGTATATCGAAAGATATATACTAATCCTGCTTTAAAGTAAAAAGTTCCTCTACAAATATAGAGGGATTTTTCTTTGGTATTAATAAATATACATAACTTTTTGTTCTCGTTAGTGCGACATAAAATAATCTTCTTTCTTCTTCTAAATCAATGGCCATTTCTGTACTTGGAAAACCATATTTTCCTTGTCTTAAATTCAAAAAAACGACAACATCATATCCTAATCCTTTTGCTTTATGGATTGTTAACATATCTATTTTTATATGAGGTGGACAACTCCTTAACATTTGATTGACCTTTTTTTCTTTCATAATTTCTAAATCAAATTGATATCTTGATAGAATCAAAATAGTTTTCGCTTGCTTAGAAAGAAATATTACCTTTAGAATTTGCACTAATGCAGCCACATAAGAACGATTATCTGAATAGTTATAACATTGAATTGGATTTATTAAATGCTTTTCGGAATACAATACTTTATGAATCTGATTGTGATTCTTTACGATTACTTTTTTAGAATATTCTAACAGTTCTTGACTATTACGATAAGTATGATTCAAAAAAATTTGGTGACTATGTTCAAAATAATCTGAGAAATGAACAAAATAATACACATTTGAATCAGCAAACTGATAAATACTTTGATAGTCATCTCCAACTACAATCATATAACATTTTGTTAAATTGTGAAATTGATAAATAAATTCAAAGCGTTCTTTGGAAATATCTTGAAATTCGTCAATAAACAAATAATTATAATCTTTTAATATCACATCGTTTTTCTTTAATAAATTGAGTGCTGTAGTAACCATATCAGAAAAAAATAGAATATGATGTTTTTGTTTATATTCCTCTAATTTGATTAGTAATGATTGATTATCTTTCTTTTTTAAATCATGTAAAACAGAAGATTCTAACCAAGCAGGAATTTCTTCTTTTTTTATTTTCCAAAGAATATGATACACATGTTTTAATAGTCGTTTTTTTATACTATTTGTCGCCCTATACGACAATATTAGATCTTCATAGTAATTTCTATCGTTACTTCTTAAGTCTTCTATAAAAGGGAATATAATGTTTTTTACATCCCTTTCAATCTGATAGGAAATATGATTTAACTTTAAAATATTTAAAGCAAACTTATGAAACGTCATCACCTCAATCTTTAAATTCATCTTTTTTAAATAATTTTGTATTTCAGAACAAGCATAATTGGTATAAGAAATTAATAAAATTTTATATGGTGGCACTTTCTTTACATAAACTAAATAATATACTTTACAACAAATTGTAAATGTTTTCCCACTCCCTGCTCCTGCAATGACTTGCAAACAAATATGTTCATCGGTAATTACTTGATATTGTTCTGAATCAATTGTAATTTGAAATAAATGTTCTAATTCTTTTAACCATCTCATATTAATTATATACTGTAAAAAAACTCTTTTACCTGCAAAAAAAAGATGGAAAATTCCATCATAACAATAACATAGCACTTACTATATATAATGAAAACGCAAAGCAAAATACAATAATCACCATTAAAAATTGATTAATGAATCCTCCTCGATTCATCCAAGTATCATCCATTTCTGGTTCTTCTGATGATTCACTTGTAAAAAAATTACCAGCACCAGGATGTGTTCCTAATTTCTTTACTTTTCCCTTTTCACTAGAGTTACTTTCTTCTGTTTTCAATTGTTCTAATTGTTTTAATAATTCTTCTCTATAAGTTTGTAACTCTGAAAGGGCTTTTTTTCTGGCTTGTTCACGGAATTCAGGCATTTGATTATTTTCATTCACTCGTATCACCTATCTTTTCCGTAATTTGATCCTCCATTTCAACTCGATTAATTGATTCAAATCTCTTTGTAATTTTATTCGTAGTAGTATGAATATCTTTAATATCTCTACTTACAGTATCAATAGAACGAGAAAGCTTATCCCAACGATCTTTATATCTTTTAAATTCTTCTGCCAATAAATTTAACTCTTTATGAATAATAGAAGCATATTTATCTCTTTCAATATTCTTCATAATTACTTGAATTGTTGTCAATGTACTAATTAACGTTGTTGGCGATGTAATCCATACTCTTTTCTTATATGCATATTCTATAATTTCTTCATGATAAGCATTTAACTCTGCAAAAATAGCTTCTGCCGGTAAGAAAAGAATTGCTTGATCACTTGTCACCCCTGGAATAATATATTTACTACTAATCGCATCAATATGCTTTTTCATATCTAAACGAAATTGTTTTTCATTCTCATTACGTACCGCTATACTATTATTTTTATCCACCATCATACGATAATGTTCTAATGGAAATTTAGAATCAATCGCAATTGTACCTAATGGTTCTGGAGCAAATAAAACACAATCCGCTATAGTACCATTTTCTAAAGTATACTGTAATTGGTATATCTTATGATTATTTTCACCAAATACACTTGACATAATATGTCTTAAATTTACTTCCCCAAAAATACCTCTACTTTTTTTATCTGTTAAAATACTTTGTAATGAAACAATATCAGTAGATAAAGTATCAATCTTCTTCTGTGCTTCATCAATCTTAGATAAACGTTCTAATACTGAAGTAAATGTTTTATTTGTCTTTTCAAAATTTTCATCTAATCGTTCATTTACCTTATCATTAATTAATCTTAAACGATATTCTATTTTTTCTGATTGTTTATCAAAATCATCACTTAAGTTTTTAGATAAAGAAGTTTGAAATGTATTCAATTCTTTTACTACTTCTGTTTCTAATTTTCCCAATCTTTCTGTAATATTTGCTTCATTAATATTTTTTACAATAGAAATAATGATTAATATAATTACAATTACTAATAATCCAATAATAATGTAATCTAGCATGCTATCACCCCTATCCCATTATATATTTATTATAATACAATTTATGATGTAATAAAACAGTTCCATGAAACAAAATAAAAATTAGACAGTTTTTTTAACCATCTAATTTTTTAATATCCATTCTTCATATCCACCATTTACATGTATAAAATGATATCCCTGTCGTGATAATATTTGAATTGCTTTTAAACTTTTAATACCACGACTGCAATATATATAATATACTTGATTTTTATCTAAATATTGATCTGGATATGCAATTAACTTTTCAAATGGAATATTAATTGCTGTAGGAATATGATTGCTGTTGTAGCTTTCTATACTTCGTATATCAATTAGTGGTATTTGTCCTAAATGATTTACCAGTTCATTGATAGAAATACTTGAAATCATCATATCACCTTAATACATCATATGAGAAAAATATTAAATTGTGACTATTCATCGTCATCATCACTAAAGAAATCATCGAAAAATTCATCTTCTGTAATTTCATGTTCGATCTCATTCTTTGGCTCTTCTTCTTTTATTTGCGTCTCTTTTCTAGGTTCAAATGTTTGCGTATTCATAGAAACTTCAGGTACTTGTTGTTCTACACGTGTCTCTTCAATAATTGGAGTTTCTGGTAATTTACTATGTTCTTCTTTTTTTCTTAATTCTTCTTGTTCACGACGAATTCTTTCGGCTTGTTCTCTTTTAATGCGTTCTTGCTCTTCTTGCTCTTGCTTCATTCGCTCTTGTTGTTTTCTCTCTTCTTCTTCCTTGCGGCGTTGTTCTTCTTCACGTCTTTTCTTTTCTTCTATTTCTCTTTGATGTTGCTCCGCTTCGCGTTTTTTTCTTTCTTCTGCTTCTTTCTTTTTTCTTTCTTCATTCTCTTTTTGAATTCTTTTTAATTCTTCTTCTTGTTTTTTTCTTAATTCTTGTCTTTTTCTCTCTTCTTCGGCATCTTTCTTTTTCTGTTCTTCCTCTAAACGTTTTATTTTTTCTTGTTCTTGATTCTGTCTTTCGTGTTCTTCTTGTTTCTTCTTCTCGATTGCTAAACGTTCTTGTCGTTCTTCTTCTTCTAACGCAGCAATTTTCTCATCAATACGACGTACCATTTCTTGAATATCTACACCATTCATTTTATTAGCATGAGTTGTTGGCATAGGTGCTGGTTTAGAAGGTAAAGGAGAGGAAGAATTAGAACTAGATGATGGAGCAAATGGATTTGATCCACCGAATGGGTTTCCACCACCAAATGGGTTCGCACCACCAAATGGATTTGATCCACCAAATGGACTACTACCTCCAAATGGATTTTCACCTGCTCCCATTTTTTCCATTTTTTCTTTGCGAATCGCATCTACTTTTCCTTTTAAATCGAAGGTTTGAACAGGTTTCTTTTCACGATGAGGATAAGATGCTTTCTCATAGACTTTTCCCCATGCATTTTCATTTAACATTTCAAAGTTTGGTTTTAATCTTGTCTTAAATGGCATTTTACGAATTCTTAAAATAATCGCATGCCACTTCTCTAAACGTTGTAAATCACTCACTGTAACAAGTGGTGTAGACGCTGTTTTTTCCTTTTCTTTAGACTTTTTCTCACCACACATTTTACTAATTTCTTCTAATGCTGTTAACTCACTACTAATTAAATAAATAATATTACCACAGTTTCCTTTAATTGTCTCTCCATTGTCTTTTCCATACACTTGTGTTAATTGTGCAAAGTTTTGGATAATAAAATTAAATCTCATTCTTCTACTACGGGCAGCTGTAACCATGGTCGTAACATCCTTTAATGGCGGCATGTTCGCAAACTCATCAAGAATAAAATTAGTACGATATGCTAGTTTTCCATTTGGAGATTCTTGAGCAACATCAATTAAAGTTTCATAACATTGTTTAATAAAAATAGTAACAAGTGAATGATATGTTTTCTTTTCATCTTGAATAACAATAAATACAGCAGTTTTCTTTCTACCGATGTCTTTCATATCAAAATCACTATGCGATAACATCTCTGACATATTTTCACGTGATGCGAATAACTTAATCTTCTGCTTAAATACAGATAAAATACTTGCCTTTGTATCTGTTGGAGCCATCAATGTACTAGATGCATCTACATATGCTGTACTTCTAGGATCCTTACTATTAAAGTATTCTTTAATATATGTATTTGGTGTACCTTTTATCTTCTCTTCACCAAGTGTTGACATTAAACTAATACTATTTAAATTGATTTCATCTGGATTCGCATCTTCAAAGAGTGCTAATGTAAGTCCGGCAAAATAGTCAGCAGATGTTTTTTCCCAGAAAGGATCTTGATTTTGAGCATTCTCATCGTACAAGATATTAACTGCTAAGTCATCTACCAACTCAATCGCTTTATCTTGATTTCCATTACGATAATAATTATATGGTAATGTCAATGGATTCCAACCACTACCCTCTTGAGGGTTACGGAAGTTTAATAGTACTACATTATACCCTTTTTCACGAAGCATATTCGCATTTTCTTCGTAAATTTCACCTTTAGGGTCAGTAATAATCATACTTTCTCCAGCTTTCGCTAAAACCTTTACCAAAGGGTTAACAACTACTTGTGTTTTACCAGCACCAGTAGAACCAATAATTAAGTTGTGATACTCAGAATCATCAACCCACATCCCTTTTTTATTATTAATAAGAGGGATCCCTCCATAAGGAATTTCATCTGCTCTTGGGTCAACTTTCTTTAATTCCTTTTTCATCTCATCTTCTGTAAGCCATCTCGCATAACCGCCCTTTTCTTTTTTCCCTACTTTGACTCCAAGACCTGATTCGCGTTCAAAAAAGCGATCTTTTACACTTGTAATCGTAAAAATAAGGGCAAGCGTATAAAATACCATAGTAGGAGCAAAATACTCCTTAGAAAAGGCAGGAAGTGGATTAAAACCACTAAACTCATTCTCACTTAAAAAAGAAACAACATTACATAATGCAATGGCTACTAAATACAATAAAACAATGCAAAATAAAATAAAAATCTTAATATCTTTTTTATCTGCTCTAAACTTTAATTTCATAAAAACCTCCGGTCCTTAATTATCATCATATTTACTACTAATATCATAACATAAAAATGAAAAAATGAAACATATAATCGTTTCATTTTATGTTTCTGAAGAAATTAATTGGTAATCATCGCCCTTTTGCTTATATATCATATAACGGTCTACTGCGGCTGTTCCAAATTGCGTATCTCTTACAATCAATTCTTTTTTGTTATCCCCATCTAAATCCATAATTTGAGCAATACTGTAATAATGCATCATATCAGAATCATTGGAATTACCAGTTTTTGATATAATGCGATATACTTCACCATCATCTTCATAGCACAAAAATGCAAATTTTTGATGATTATCTACACTACCTAAACTGTTAATTGCATAGACAACTTCATCTTCTTGATCACCATCTAAATCAACAGGAATTTTTTGTAACATTTTTAACTGTTCAACAGGAGGAATCACAATAGTACTCCCCTCTACTAAATAATCTAATACAGCACCAATATTTTCATCGTATTCTACATAAGATGTATCAACCACATCAATTTGTTGATCATAAGAATAAGCAAATAAAAAACCTGAAATATTAACAGAATCATTTGCATCATCAAATGCATAAATCTGTGTATTATATTGCATTAAATTATACTGTCCTAAATATTTACCATCATTATATGTATAAAACTTTTTATTACCAAATGTTTGATTCCAATCCTTATCTGAACCTTTTTCAATTTTTCCATCTAAATAAGTAAATTTATGATCCGCACCTAACACCATATAAATAGGATTTCTTTCTTCTTCGGATTCATCATTAGATTGAAGAGCAAAAAAGCATAAAATGAGATATAGAATAATCACTATAACAATAATTAAATACCTTAATTCGAATTTAAATTTCTTTTTTTCTTTTTTCATGATATTTCTCCTTTATTTATGCTTTTATTTTGGCGGATTTTTTGGATTTGCAAACGTAACATCTCCATAGTACATTCTGATTTGTGATAATGAATAAGTTACTGTATGCCAATCTTTAATTGCAACATTCCAAGAATTTGAAACTCCATCTAAATTACCTTCTTGGATTGTAATTTGATCTCCATTTATACCTGTTACAATAAATACATGATTATGATTATAATCAGACGAACCTACTGCTCCAACTGTTGGAGTTTTGCTTTTTACAAACTTATCAGGATGGGTTTTTAAAACACCATCTACACACTGATATCCATTTCCACAACCACCAGCTCCACATGCATTATTAAAACCAGGGTCATATCCATATATCTCATAAAATCTTCCCCATGCAAACCAAGTACACTGTCCATAATAAGATGGTGCATACGGATTAGATGGCGATTTCCAAGCTGCTGCATTGCTAAAGTCTGGTCCGCCTGCTAATGATCCATTTCCTCCACCTGTACAGTTAGAAGTAACTTCTACTGCATTTGGATATGTTTTCTTGACCATTTCAGCTACACTCTTACCTTGATTTGCCATTGCATTCCATTGTTGTTGAACATCTGACATATATGGTGTATTCAATACATTACCATCTTTATCCACAACAACTTGTCCAGCTGTTTCTGCAACTAAAGTACGAATTCGATCATTTTCTGGAAGAGGGGCCTTTGACCATGGTTTGGAAGCATCATAGCCAGTATGAATCGTATTTCCATATTCACCACCAGCACCAGCTGACCAACATCCTTTATCAGGATCACAATATGCTTGATCCCAGGTACATGCTCTAATTTGAATGACAGAATATCCATCTTCCGTTGTTATTTTCCCACCATATGATCTTGTAAGGGCAAAAGAACGAGCTGCAATTGCTTGCATTTTAATAGCCTCGTCTGGGGCTCCACCATTTTCTGTATAAGTAACACCCAATATATATTTTTCTAAATCAACTAATTCTTCATCTTCTAATGGTCCACTAGAACCACCACCAGCAGTACATCCTAAAAGACGTACTTTCACGTTGGATATCGTCTGAAGTCCTGCGGAAGAATTAATATTAAAGCTACATACACCAGTACCTCCACTATCAACATCTTGGAAGTCATTGAGTGCCGCTTCATACATATCACGGTTAAAATAAATCTGATCAATTAAATCATTAAACAACTGATCTTTTTCTTCTTCATCCGTAGGAATTTTAGTTCCCATTGCTTTTAATTTGTTTTCAATAAAATTATCATATAACCATTGGCGATACTCTTCTTCTGATTTAACACTATTTCCATCAACCATTCCTTCCATCAATTTGATGGCTTCACTTCGTAAATCATTGTAACTTTGCTCAGTTTGCTCATCACCACAATCATATTGTACTTCGGGAGGTGCATCAGGTGAATCTTCATCTTGTGGTGTTTCTGTAATAGTACATTCACTATTTGTATTCATCATTACAGAATTACCAATAAATACCGCTGATAAAACTAATGGTGCATCTACTTGAATCCCTTTAGAAATATAATATTTGTATTTGTCTCCAACAACATGATAGAATACTTCTTCGCTACTTCCCCAATATCCAGTTGTAAAGAAATTCCCTAATGATTCAAGGAAACCTCCTCCACTACTATCTTCTGTTGCCTTATTGATTCCATTAATTGCATTATCTATTGCAGCAATTGGTAAAATAATTAAACAAGCGGCGGCAATTATTATGATAAAAAAGCCGCCAAAACTTGTTATAAATGGAATTAGTAATTTGTTTTTAAATAAACCTTTTACCATATTATTAACTTGGCTTCCACCACTTTGACTTTCATTGGTATTAGGTTTATTTTTATTAAAAAAATTAAAAGGATTCATATAGACTCACCTCGTTCCTGCTAAAAAATACTGATTATAGACCTCCTCCTGAACCAAATGAGTCTAATTCTTGTTCAGAAGCAATAATATTAATACGCATTCTTCTACTACCACAAACAAACAAAGCTTCTCCTTGGTTGTATCTCTTAATACTTTCCATTTCATTATCATTCAAATCAATTAATTTTCCTAAATCTTCTACAGCTTGTTTCTTAAGTCCCATTACTAAATAATAAGATGCATTATCAAAAATTGCTTTTCCATGAACAAGCACACGTGGATCACTAAAATCACTTGGTTGTTGTGTGATAATAATTGTTCCTGTATTGTATTTACGAGCACGACGTTGAATCTGTGCTAAAAACTCTGCTCCCATTTCATTATTACCACTTAATAAAACGTGAGCTTCATCAACGCATAAAACAGTATTAACACTCTTATCCAAAGTCATACCCCATGCATATTTTAAAATGTTAAAGAACAAAGCATTACGAATATTCGTATCTGTATTCATTAATTCACGAATATTGAATACAACAAAATCACTACGAGGTTGAATTGTTGTATGTCCATCAAAATAGAAACGTAATTCACGAACAATTGGTCTTATTTTCATTTCCAAATATTCCATAATATCACGTTCACGTGTTTTCTCTGGCATCGCATTCAATCTTCCGCGAATTGTCAAATAAACATCTTTAAAAGTTGGATAATCATTCGATGTAAACTTTGTAAAATCTGAATTAAAATCTATTCCAAAACGACGATAAGTATCTTGTACAACTTCACTAAATAAATTTAGTACATCTCCTGGAATTTCAGGATCATAATAACGTAAAAATGCTTTTAATGAAAGTAAAGTGCTTGTCAGTACAGAATGACTTGCACCAGCTTGTAATTCTTCATCATCTGCATCTAATACAATCTCTAGAGGGTTAATCATACCAAATTCTCCACCACGTCCAAGATCGATAAAATCTCCATTATAAAGACGTGCCATTTCCTCTAGTTCCCCTTCAGGATCAATTGCAATTACTTTATAATTATTTCTAAAATGACTTCTTAGCATAATCTTAGCAGCAGTTGATTTACCACTACCAGAAGTACCAAGAATAATTAAATTTGCATTATTACGGTTATGTTCTTTTTGTACTTGATACAAAAATTGATTAAATAAAATAACTCCTCCAGAAAAATCAACTCCTAATAAAGTAGATAATCCTGGATCTTTAATACTATCAAAAATAAATGGATACATTGCAGCAATGGTTGGTGATGGAATTGGTGTTCCGATTCGTTCTTCTATATCTTGATCTGGGAAAATAGGTAAAATTGATTTTAATACTTTTTCCTGTTCAAAACGTAGTGGAACCGCTCTCATCTGCATTGCTTCTAAGTAATTTTTTAACTGCATTTTTTTATTTGTTAACTCTTCTTCACTATCTGCAGTAATCATAACATGTAATTGGAAATCAAAAATCTTAGATTGTGTTGCAGCAATCATTTGAATAAATGCTTCTAATGACTCATAATCCTGACGAATTCTCTCTTGAATGGTTTTATCAGGTTCTTGTTGATATTTATCTTTTAAGTCAGCGATTTCTTTATTTAACATTTTAGAAATTTCACTATACGCAAATGGAATATGTTTAATAACCATTTTAATACCTGACATACTTGTTAAATCTGACAAAAATCCTGGACTAATATATTTTGGGTAAGATATTACTGTTAATATTGTTGCATACTTATCACTAATAATAAAATCAGATGGTCTAAATTCTAAACCTTTTGGAGCAATCTGTGTTTTAATATCCACTTGACATCACCGTCCCAAACGTAGTGGTTTGTCCACCATTTAAAAAGTTATCCAATATAATTCTTAAATCATCATTTGTAGTTTGATGACAAGTTAGACCAGCATTCGCAAATTGAGTAATCAAAGTACGAATACGTTTTTGCATCTTATCCTCATCTCTGATTTTAAATAATAAATAATACTCTGTATCAACAATATTATTGTTTACAAAGGAATTTCCTTTATTGATATCTTCTACAATTAATTTACGACGAATTGGGTCATTTGTACTATTATATAGAAGTTGTAATTGTGATAAATAGACACTAATATCAACTGGTCTATCCGCTGCAATCACCCAAAACTCATAATCAATGGTATTATACACATTTTTTAAATTGGAAATCATTCCACTTTGTACATCATAATCAAGAATAAAAATATTTCTTGGCATGATTTTTACACCAGTTACTTTTTCATTATTATCAAGTATTATTGTACCATTCTTGATATCTTTTACAGGTACAAACTGTGTTGTATACTTATCTTTTACTTGTGCCACGGCGAATACACCAACCTTCCCATTCAAATTGTCTTCTTTCAGTATAAAAATTAATGAGTTCCTGAAGAAATGTTAAAACATTATGATAATTTGGAACTGGCATAACGAGGAAACCAGTTACCAATCCTGGAGCTAATACAAGAATTGTTACCAATGTTGACTGTAACTGTACAAACATCAATAAAATTAATGTAATTGCAACTCCAAGACCAAACATCACCAAATCAAACCAAGTAAACAAACCAAATAACAGTCTTGACTTCTTTGAATTGGCCGGAATCAAATAATTTCCATCCATTTCGTATCACACCCTTTTCTTCTTTAAGATTTTTTCTTTCCAATATTATTCATTTCTTCTAATTGTGTAATTTCTTTTTCTTTTTCTCGACTGATTTTATCTTGTCTATTACGTTCATTAAATTGTGCAGCTATTCCATCAAAAGTATCCTTATCAATATATTCACCTTGCATGTGTACATTGTGAAGTAAGCTTGCTTCTAGATCAGCTTTCTGAGCATCATCTAACTTTTTAAGTTCATCATCATTTAATAGTGGATTACCACTAAGATCATTGGTTGATTTAGCCACTTCAAAAATATAATCTTGATAGTTGACATCAGTTTTACCATCAAATGATTGAAAAGCACTAATTAATCCTTGTTGATAATGACCATTTACATTTCCAATTTGACGATTGTATGCTTCTGCAGCAGAAGCTTCATCACGTTTTGCATTACTTAGCTCTGCTCTTAATTCTTTAAGTCGGCCTGCACGTTCACTTTGAGAACCAAACTTTTGAGGCATACCAGTAAAATCAGTAAATTTATCATATGCTTTCTCTTTTAATCCATATCCCATAGCTCTATTATTACGAGCTTGAATTGAACCTAC
The DNA here is from genome assembly GCA_949288035.1 of uncultured Mycoplasmatota bacterium. Classification (GTDB taxonomy): domain Bacteria; phylum Bacillota_I; class Bacilli_A; order RF39; family UBA660; genus UMGS2016. The sequence goes on along the minus strand of CASEIJ010000045.1, from coordinate 11,498 downwards.
TCTTCCGGCATTAATTCCTGCAAAAATTCCTTTGCCTTTACCAGCTGCGTATCCTGCACGTACACCACCAGACCCCATACCACCAGCAGTAGTAGCAAAACCTCTTCCAATAAAACCTAATGCTGATTTCCCATACATCTTTTCAAATTTAGCTTGATCTGCCGTTGTCCAGTTAGATCCAGCTTCCTTTTTTTCTCTTAACATTGCTCTTCTTCCACCTACGTAGTTACCTAAGTTAGCAGCACCACCTAAAAGGGCACCACCAAAACCACCGGCAAGTCCAGCTGCAAACATTCCCATTTTTCCTGAAGAGAATGCTTTTTCTGATTTAAGACCAGTCATATCTTCAATTAATTGAGGAACTTGTTTTGCAAATAATAATAAACCGATAATTACAAATGCACTTAATAACCAATTTGCATGTCCACTCATATAAACAAAGTCACCAATTTCAGCATCAAACGTGTAATATCCTAAACCATTAATTCCGACTAATTCCGAAATAACAAATATAATGAAATAAATTGTAATTAAGCGAATGAAAATACTTAAGAAGCATGATACCGTCTGTGAAATCCAATTTTTAAAAATAGAACTACCTTTTGATTCTTCAATATTTGCTAAAATTGGCACAGGAGCAATCAATTGTAAGAAGGATAATTTAACAGCACGAACAGCCAAATCAAAACAATACATCAAAATCATCCATGCTACAAATCCACCGGCAATTGTAGAAATTAAGAAACTATATGAATAGCTATCACTACCAATTAAATCTTCTAAATCTTCAATCGATTCTGCTGTGGCATAAATACAAGCTTCATCATCTTCTTCAAAAGTGGCACAATCAGCCGGGGTTTTTACCTCCACGCTATTATCTTCTGTCGCCTTCGGGTGAAAAAATCCTTTGAATACCTGTAAAGCAATTGTTTGACCACCATTTTCATATGCCGATTTAATATTCTCAGGATCACTTGTTGCACCTAGAATCAGATTTCCAAGGACGTTATCTCTAATAACATAAGATTGAATACGATAACCAAGAGTAAAGATACTTGGTGTTGCTACTAATAAAACAAGTGCAACTAAAATTCTTTTAATTAAAGTTGGTCCTCCCTTTGTCATAGAATCAGGGCTAACTAACATTGTAATTAATGAGATTGCAACTTTAAACAACATAAATACACCAATAATGACATAAATTCTTTGAGCAAAATTGGCTACAGTAATATCAGATAACAAAGTAACATTTGAAATCTGAAAAAATAAAGCATACAAATCTTGGATAAATCCATATATAATTTTATCTAACCAATAAAAGAAAGGTTGTAAAAAGTTTCTAACGATCCAATCTCCCATGGAAGTTCACCCCTTAACTCATAGACTATACACATCAACATTATATCATAAAAAAAAGTATTTATAAAATACTTTTTCTTGATATTATCACTTTTATTCACACTGGTTATTTAATAAACAATTAGCGCATCCCATAACAGATCCAGCACCTGCTTCATCTAATAAATCAGCAGTAAATTGAACAATTGTAAATACTAAAAATACCGCTATCCCAGCAATCAATCTTTGAATAAATTTCTTCCCTGCTTTACTAATTGCAGAGTCATCATGTGCTACTGTTGCTTTTGCGAAATCAAGCATTCCAAATAATACAAGTGCAATAGGCGTTATAATTTTTAATAAATTATATATATTAGACACAAATGTTGGAATTCTTGAATCAATCTTGATATCTGTTCCACACATAGTGATATCATTATTAATAGTTTCTTCTGCTTCTAATTGTGCTATACATTGGTCATAACCCTTGTCATTACAACTATCTGTTAAGACCTTCCCTTCGGCATCTCTTTCACAATTAGCTCGCCTACAAGCCTCTTGTTGTTGCTCCGTTGCTGCAAATGTAGTAAATGGAATCATCATAAAACACATGAATAACACAAAACTATAAAAGAATATATGTTTTTTCTTCATCGCCATAATCTCACCTACTATTAGTATAACACATCCTATTTTTTTTTCAAAGAAAAAGAACATAGATCAATGCTCTTTAATAATCTCTTGAATACATTTCAATGCTTCATAATCATTTGTTCTACGACCATTTGTTTCAGCCGAATCTAACATTTTTAATAAAAATATTGTAATACTTATTACAAAGAACACCATAGCTCCAGCAATTAATTTTTTTACAAATAATTGCTGACACTTTTTCATGTCTTCTTCTTTTTTGGCAACAACCCCTTTTGCTAAATCAATCATTCCAAAAATAATTAATAGCAGCGGGATTCCAATTTTAATAAAGTCAATCAAATAAGAAATACTATTTAATATATAATCAGGAATAGGAACTCCACCGATAGAACAAGAACTAAGTATTAACATAAAAAAGAAAAGTAATTACTCTAGTAATTACTTAAAAAATCTCCTTCAAACATGTTACTGCACCAGTTGATTGTCCGTCTTCTTTACCAGCATTATCTAGAATTCCTACTAAGAATTGTACAATTGTAATAACAAAGAATACAAATGCAGCTACCATTAATCTTTTAAGGAAAGTAGTTTGAGCTTTCTTAATTTCATCTTCTTTGCTACTCATAACAGCTTTTCCTAAATCCATCATTCCAAAAATAACTAATAAAACTGGAACACCAATTTTAATACCTGTAACAACATAACTAATAATATTTGTAATCATTTCTGGAATAGGTACTCCACCAATTTCACAACCTGCTAATATAAACATAAATTACCTCCCTCATTCAAAATAAGTATAACTAATATTTCCAATTTTGTCAATTTAATTACTAGAAAATACCTAGAATCTTATTTCTTCTCTCCACATTCTTTTCATCAGACTGTAAAGTAAAACCTAATTTTGTCAACAAATCATTTAATGCTGGTAAATCATTTTCACGTTCATCTAATGGTGGAAGATTAAAGAATACATTTAATTTTGATTCATATTCAAATTCTGCCACATCATTACTACTTAATAAACTTTGATTTAAAACTACTTTTTTATTTTTTAATTTTAAAATAATTTTAGGATCTACCATTGTCAAACGATTTAACTTAATAATTGATGGTTCAATTAAATAAATCACATCAGTACATTTTTCTAAAGCTTTTTTATCATCATTCACATCTACCAATAATACATCATGATCCGATAATTTAGATATTTTGTCATCTAGTTCTCCTTTATCAACACTATACATATTTTTATAACGGAAAAAACTAAATTCTCTTCGTCCAACTTCAATTGCTGCTACTTTATAATTTTTTTCCAATTGTCTTAACATCATATAAATTAAAGTAGTTGCTCCAGTATTTTTAGTAATATTTTTTACACCCAATATTTTTGTTTGTTTTGTAATAATTGGTTGTGCCATTGCTCCACTTTGCCCTGCAATAGAATTATTTGTTGCTTGCATCACTGCTTGCGTTTGTGGGTTAATAACTAAATAATGAGCAACATCTTTATATGTGTTTGGCGTATTTAATAAATACTGGATACCATCCAAACTTTTGGTAAAGTTATATATTCCCATAGCAACTAACATAGAATAAAAATTTGGAATAGATGTATCAGCAGTATCATCAAAGAATAAAATTACTTTACTCATATCTAATTCTACAGATAATTTTTGTAATTTTGAAATATCTTTATAATCTTTAATCGCAGTAATATCCAAAATCATACGCTGAAAAAAGAAATTTTTAAAAGTTTTTATAATTTCATCTACATCAAATTCTCCATACATTGTTTTAATAATGTCAATATTTAAAGATTGTAACATAGATTGATATTTATTTGCAACAATGACGTTCATAATACACCTCCTAAAGGTTTTACTATATGAATGAAAAAAGACAATAAAACAAATGTTTTATTATATCTTTTCATGCATTAGCAAACAATTATCTAATATTCATGTTCTACTTCATCGTATATAACTCGGCTTTCCCCTTCAATTGGATATTCAATGACTGAAACAAGAGGAAATTCAAAATACATATATGATGTAACTTTAAAATAGTACCCACGTTCTGATGGAATTCTCCATACACAATAACGATAATCACTTGTCGGAGTAAGAAGTTGTGCAGTACGTTTTGCTTCTGATGAAGAAGTACCATTCGTACTTGTACCTTCACTATCTACTCGCAAACGACAAGTTTGCGTCTTATTTGGATTAACACGATATCCTATATTTTTTAATTCAGCATTAATTTTATTTGTAACGGCGCTAGGTAATCGTGTGCTATCTGGGCCAATTTCATCCGCATTTTGAACTAAAATATCAATAATTGTATTTTTTACTTTCGCAGCTTTTGAGTAACTAGAAGAACCCGCAAAAATAATGATAAATATGATAACAAAAACAATAATCACATTAAATAAAAACGTATTCCCTATCGCTTCTCTCATATTTACACCTACTTATTCTCCGTTGAGAAAATATAAACACGATTTGTCTTTGAAGAAACCGGAACTTTAAATAAATTATTTACAAGTGGAACATTCATATAAATATATGTTGTTACAAGGTATGTAGAATAGGCAGTATCTGCTTCTTGTTTTCTATATACGCAGTAATCAAACATATTTGTACTAGCACTTCCATCAGTTTTTAACTCATAACCAGATCTCTCAGGGCAGCTGATTGTCTCAGCTGCATTATATCCTAGAGATTGTAAAATTCCATTAATTTCTTCAATTGCATATCGATTATATCCCTCATGACGTTCAATTGCATTAATAATCCTACTGTTTACCTTAAAAGCGCGGTTGTAACTTATGATTCCAGCTAGGAATGCAAATACGATAATTATAAATAGAATGATAAAATTAAACATATATATGCCCCCGGCACTTTGCTTCATAAGTCACACCTCCAACTTTAAATTCTATTATTTTGCATCTGGGTTTTCATTAATACAACTTGTGTATGTTGCTTGGTCATATCCTGGTTGAGACTGACAACGGTTTCCAGACCACTTACCTCCAGCATTTGTACAACAAGTTCTATCTTTTGTTGAGTTCATGATGTTTGTAATTAATGGTGTCGCAACTAAAGCAACAATTCCGATTAACAAAATTGTTAATACTGTGATATTTGCTTCTCCTGAAGCTTCCTTCATATTCTCACCACCTTACCTTATGTTACTATGTACATTATACAACGAATCTATTGGCATTTCAAGACACTTTACATTTTTAGATTCCCATCATTTGGGTCATTGACAATAATAGCAAGAAAATAATTCCACCACCTGTACAGCAAAGCATCATCATCGTCTTTTTTTCCATCTTTTCTAGACGATCTTTATACTTTTGTTCACGAGCTTTGTTTTGTAATTGAGATACAGTCTTAGAAAACATCATTAACTGTTCTTGTTTATTTTCTTGACTACCTAATCCTAAACGATATAAAAGTCTCATCATACGCATAGAATCACGTACTGGATATTCCTTTGCAAAATCCATATATGGATCTACAGAAGAATCACCAGCATTTACTTTTTCAACTAAATCTCTTAAACCTGATTTAAAAATTTCTGGTGCTGTATCAATACTACGAGCTAGAGCAACTGGTACAGTATAGTGTTGTACTAATATCTCTAAGCTCTTTAAATAGTATGGAAGCATTAAGTTAATTTGATACAAATTAGCTTGATAAAATCTTTTTAAATTGATATATGGTAATTTAAACATTGCAAATGCGATAATTACAATAATCATAATATTTAAGAAATTTAAATTTGCAATAAATAACAAGAATAAGACTCCAACTGTAATAATTGCAGTTTGAACTCTTTTTGAAAATAATTTATTGACATCAATGTCATCACCATAACGAACTCTTAATAAGAATTCATAATCATCTTCCATTAAGAATCTTAAATATGGTTCTGTATCTTGTACGAATTTTTTAGCATCAATCGTGTGATTTAAATGTAATATAAATAAGACAATCACACTAATAATAATAAACATTACACTCATTGGTATTCCCATTATTCAGCACCTACATTCTCATTATAATATTTTTCACCGTTTAGTAAGAAAGCGGTATTCATAATTACAATTGCATGTAATATTACTTGAATATACCATAGATTTAACATGTTAATATATGTCTCATTTCCTAGTAATAATTGTACTAACATTACCATAAAATAAAGCATAAATCCAAATTGCAAAAACTTTTTATGGAACGTAGCACGATCAATACGGTCACGATATACATTTTCAACTAACATATCGATATCTAATGACATATTTTCTAATGCTCCAGAAGAGTTCTTAGAACCTTCATTCGTGATTTGTGTAAATAATTGATGCATATTTTTAACAATATAATAATCGTACTTATTATTAAAATAACTGATTGATTCTTCAATCGTACCATTTTCATAGGCAAGATCAATCATCATTTTAACATCATCTTTTACTGGATTTTCTAAAACACCAGATTCATAAACACCTTCTAATGATTTTACAAATGATTGCGTTGTATTAAATTCCATAATTGTATTGGTTGTATATACTTGAATTTGTTCAAAGATAAACTCACTATATACACGATTACATCTTAAATATGTTAAGTATGGAATGATAAAAATTGATAATCCAGCATACATAAGTGCAACTAAAACATTATAGAAATACATATACGTAATAACAAATGCTCCAACTGCAAATACAGATGCTTGTAAAACATATTGTCTAGGTGTATATTCTTGTCCTAATTCTTTTACTTTTGCCCTTACCACTTTAAAAGAGTAAGGTGCATATTTATCATAAATGGACGTTGCTTGTTGAGAAATATATTTATACACGCTCTGTCCCGAATTCTTACGATAAGCAATTATAAATATAATAATAAATGCTACTAACGCAAAAATCAAAAATGTCATATCTCCTTACCTCCTTTAAAATAAAGATTCTACATCTGATGTATTTTGATTATTTACTGGTTGCACAGGTGTTTGTGCTTGATGATTCATAAATACAGACGATGGTTGCTCTATTTGTGAATTCATCATACCAGTTCCTTGGTTTATAGTTGTTGTTTGAACTTGTGGTTGTGGTTGAACTGTTGACTGTGAAACAGGTGGTATGTTTTCAACTGATTTTGTTTCAACAGGAGCAGTTGTTGGTTCTACTTGTGTTGTTGTAGAATCACTTTGTACCTCGTTTTCTTCTACTTTAATAATATCTTTTGGAAGAACCACACCTTGTCCTTCTAGATAATCAATTAAATATTTACTTGGATTATGACGAATCGTATGTCCTTCCATATTCTTTTTATAAATCAAATTGCAAACTGCTTCATTGTCCTCATTAACATAAAACTCAGCAACTTCTGCAATCTCACGTACAAACTTTTTGGTTGTCTTGTCTTGATAACCTCTAATATATACTCCTATTTGAATATATCTATAAATTGATTTTAAAAATTGATCAATATCTTGATTGGTTTCAAGTAAGCTATACATACGACTTGGAATAGAAGCTGCATTACTTGCGTGAATTGTTGATAATATGTAGTGTCCTGATGAAATTGAGTTACGAGCCGCCATAACTGCTTCAGCACTACGAATTTCGGATAACAAAATCCATTTAGGGTTCTGTCTCATACATGTTACCAAAACATCACTATATGATGCAATATTATTGGTTTTCATTGCAACAATATCACGATGAGGGAAAATACGATCCAAATGAAGTTCAAGTGTATCCTCTATCGTTATAATCTTTTCGTTTTCAGCAGTATGAGCCGCTAAATATTTAACAAGCTCAGTTTTACCACTACCAGTTTCTCCTGATACAACAATATTGCAATGCCCTGCTACACATTTTAACAGGAAATCATGAATATCAAGCGTTACATATTTATCAGCTATGATTTTATCTTTTTCTAATCGAACTTTGGCAGGTGTTTTACGTAAAACCACTGCAATTCCATTTCTAGCAATAGAATCATGCACAAAGTTCAAACGTAACTCGGCACTTTCGGCATCCAAGAAGGGAGAAGCCATATTAAATGTCTTTCCCATTACATTGGAACATTGAAAAGCCAACTTTTCCATAAAAGCATTATTGATATTTGGCTCTTCCACACGATAAATACCTTTAGACAGTGTTTTTAACCACAGTTGTCCACCATTACTATATGAAATATCGGTTACATCTGGGTCATCTAGATATTTCTTTAACTCTCCAAAGTCTATTTGATCAAAAACTACTTCATTCATGAATTATCGATTTCCATTTCCTGATGGAGTGGTACTTGGAGAGGCAGAAGTACTAGGACTTGCTGATTCTTGTGTCTCTTCTTCAGGGATAGACACTGTATTAGCATTAATAAAGTCTTTTAAATATTGTGTACTAACTTCTGTAGATCCAGAATTATCAACTTTTCCACCATGTGGTACTGGGAATAATTCTACAGAGAAAGAATACATATAACTTGCTTTTCTAAGTAAAATATTAATATCATCTTTTACACCAAAGATTAAATATGCTGGAACACGTTGTTCTTCACTATTTTCAAATACATGTTGTCCACTACTATCCTTTACATCTAATACTTCGATATTTTCAATTAATTTTCCTACCATAATTTGTCCATTTTCTGCTTCTGCTTTCATATAGATATCGATCTTATTTCCAGGAAAAATTGAATTTCCATAAGTAGAATCCATATCTACTGGGAAGTTATAAACAACTTCTCCTTTTTTCACTTTTACAAATGAACTATCTGGAAGTTCATCTTTAGAAACAACTGTTTCTTCATAGAACATACTTCCTTGTGGTATCACAGTATTATAGTTTGTATATTTTCCAATAATATCTGTATCGTATTGTAGTACATTCTCTCCTAATACGACTGGTGCAACATCAACATAATCAATCATATCTGACTTAATTAAAGTCTTAGGTTGAATTGTTTCTCTTGCAACTGGTACTTGCACTGGATTTACCTTAGAATCAATTTGAGCCTTATATCCAAAGTAAAGAAGTGCCATAATTACGATAACTCCAATAATTGTTACCGTATTTTTGTTTTTCAACAATCTTTGTAATGTTACTTGAATATTCCCCATTTCTATTCATCCCTTTCTATTAATATGGAGTTTCCAAAATAGCATCTAATTTATTAACAATTTCAAAATTAAATGTATCTTGTCCGCCAAGCAATATGGCAAGCGATTGTGTCTTTCGACTCTTAATACGTATACTGACCTTCGGTGGATACTCGTTGACATCATAAATTTCAATGCGGTACTCATTTGCTAAACTAGCACTTTGAGCGAAGCGACGTAAGAAGCTTTCAACAAACTTTTCACGATCAATACGAATATTACCTGTCGTATTATATGTCGCAATATCGAAAGCATCTGTCATCGCTGCCTCTGTAGTTTCTTTTAATAACGTATAATTATGTTCATCCGTATTTGTTAATGTCTGGAAGTAAAACATTAATATAATTGTCGTAATTCCAAGACCTACAACAAATGCTCCCCAAAATGACTCTTTCAACTAAATCACCGCCTAATCTTTATTACAACGACTGACATCATGTCCTTTGTTTGTCGTACACGTACTACCTGTATCAGTTAAATATTTTTCTATAAATCTACTTTGACATTCTCTACCATCTTTACAGTTCAACTCAAAATCATCAAACTTGTGACCTCTGTTATAACTTCTAATTGTAGAAATCGCATCACTATCTAACTCAAAGATATACATTGGTTTTTCTGTATAAATGTCATCTTCTTTTGCATCACGATTATTTGTAATATATTTACTTACTAAATAATCATTTTTTGAATTCCAGTTATCTCCAGGTGTTCTTTTCTTTCCATCCTCACTTAAGAATGGGTGAGATAGTGAAATTTCACGATAAATAACATTGATTCCGCCTTCCATTTTACATACAGGGTAATCTTTATATTTTGGATCAGAACAACATGATTTATCATTTACTGTTGGAATTGGTGTACAAGTACGATTGTTTCCATCACATTGATATTTTTGTTCTAATTGTTTAAATTGTTGATAAGTTAAACCATAACTCAAATAATTATCTCTTAAGTCCTCACAACAGTTTGTACCATTTGGACCTTTTCCTGGATCTGTTCCATATGGAGCACCAGTATATTGAGATGGATTTCTATAATCACATTTTGGTGTTGTATTCGCACAAATCGGATATTTTTCCTTTAACTCTTGAATCTTTTCTTCATCGCCTTCAAATTGAACTAAGAAATGATTACAACAGTTTTCACCATTTGGACCACTATCAGGTTCTCCATCCCCATCCAAGTCCTTAAATTGTTCTGGATTTTGATAATCACAAACAACGCTCTCTCCACGTTTTACATTATATTCACATGTATAATTCTTTGCATATTTGTCAAAATGTGTCTCATCATTATTTGCACTAATCTTTTTATAAGATAATGTTACAGTATTTCCTTTTTTCTCGTCTTGACCACTTGGAATTGTAGAATCATCAACAGCTAAACTACCATATCCTCTATTTGTATAATTATCTACCTTATCACTATTTGGCTTACGATATGAAATAATTCCTGTTTTCTTACTCGTATAGCTGTATAGGTCATCTGGTAACACATATTGATTATCTGTCGTAGCAGTATATGATTTGTAATCCCAAATTCCTTCTGCATAAGCTTGAATACCAGCAGCAGATGTAGAGAATCCTGGAACATTACCACTATATGAAACTTTGTAATTTGTAAGTTCTGTAGGGTCCTTCTTTGCAACTAAATCAACACTACCAACTGTTGAATCATCTTCATCTTTTCCGTTTCTATAACCTTTATAACCACTCAAACTAATGGTTGGTTCTAAATCATAAGCAAATTGTCGATTATTTAATACATTGTCGCTTGTACAACTCTTAATTTGATTTTCCAAATTCGTTTTCGTACTAGCTGCTGCATCTTTATAATCATCATACCAGTTTTGATAATCAATTTTTACTTTACATTCACGAGTACCATTTACTGTCAATTTATACTTACTACTATTTGGCCAAATAAACGAACTACCCGTCATAACAAAACCTTGATAACTTCCTGGCAATAATAAACTTGTTGATTCTTTACAATAAACTGAACAATAACTATTAATTGTTGAAACTTTATACATTTGTGTTCTGCCTTTATCTAAGTACATACATCTCCATGATACAGTATCTGTAAATGTATGATTCTTACTTGTACCATCAGTGCCACAACTTGGAGTATTAGCATTTGGTGGTTGTGTATCTACATCACAGCTTCCACAAATTGGATAAGCGAATTCAATTTCCTCTTTTGAATGTGTTGCAGTAATACTAGGAGCTACACAGCAATTAATACCACCTGGACCACTATCTGGTTTTCCATCTCCATTTGTATCTTTAAAGTGATCTGGATTATTCCAATCACAT
>CASEIJ010000044.1 GCA_949288035.1 uncultured Mycoplasmatota bacterium | reverse complement strand
TTACAATTAACGCCACTTTCTCCACTGAATAATAAAGCTTATCGTAATTTATTAAATTCTGTTGTGATTCCAGAACATAAAACAATTACAATTACACCAATTGGAAATAGTCAAGATAAGAATACGAATTTGATGATTGTCGTAGATGGTACTGTTAAGAAATATCACCATGTTCATACAATTAAAACAACTGTAGATAGTAGAAGAATTACTTATTTAAAACTTCCTAATCATCACTTTTATCAAAAAGTACGTAATAAATTTATAGAAAAAAATAGTTAGAATTGTCTAACTATTTTATTTTGTCAAACGATATAAATTAACAGATGGACGATTACAGAAACGATATGGAATGTTATTTGTAGTACCAATACCACCAGATATAAATAACTTAGTTTCTTCTAATTCATAAGAAGCATCTTGATAATTTGTGGCTCCTTTTTTTCTTAAGATACCACCAATCCATGGAAGACGAATTTGTCCATTTAAAGAGTGTCCTGCTAAGATTAATTGGAATTTGTGATAGTTAAATTCATCGATATAATCTGGTTCGTGTAATAATAAAATTTGATAGATTGGATTATTAATTCCATATAATTTATTGCCATTTTGATCTACTGTAGGTAAAGTATTATCAATTTGTTCTTCAATTGCTTTAATTTTTGTTGTAATCATATCTTTTTCTTTTAAATTACTACTAAGTCCACTTAACATAATAGGACTACCAACACCATTGTAAATCAAATCATAGGTATTATTTAAATTGATAAAATTACTATTTTTAATCACTGTTTCCCATTCTGTTTTTTTCTCATCTTCATCTCCTGATATCGCATATTTATTTGTTGTTACTTCGATTTTAGATAATTCTGTTTCTAAGACTTCTAATTCTTGATTACTGTACTCTATATGTTCATCTAATAGATCTCCAGTTAATACAACAACATCAGGTTTTAGTTGATTGATTTTTTTGACGATTGTTTTTAAATCATCTTTACTAACTGTTGTTAAGTAGTGGACATCTGACATGTGGAGAATTTTAAAACCGTGGAAATTTTTTGAAAATAAATTGTTTTGTATACTATATTCACGGATTTCTAGACCTGTAGTTGCTAGATATCTACTGTATAAAAAAATTCCAGCCACAAGAAAAATAAACACAATGATAAAAATAACGAGTGTTTTGATGATGGATTTCTTTTTCTTACGACTAGAACGCATATTTATCACCATAATCATTTTATCATATTTTATAAATATTGAAATCAAAAAAGAAAAGTTACTTGACACTTTTCTTTTTTACATAAATATTAACATTAAAAATTGTAAACTCATTAATATACCATTATGAAATGTATGAATTCCAGCTGTTACTAAAACATTATCTGTTTTGGTTAAAATATAAGCAAAGATAAATCCAGGAATACTATATGGAATGATATATAGAAGTTCTAATGGGGAAGACATTCCACTTAATAGTACATGTAATCCTCCAAATACAAGTCCTGATACAATGATAAATAAGATATCATTTTTAATGATGTTTTTTATTCCTCTTCGAAATACTAATTCTTCCATGGTTGGAGCAATGACCACTGATGTAAGATACATATAAATTGGTGCGATTTGGAAATTAGAACGGATGATTTCTTCATTTTCAGGTAAGATTGTATTATTTCCAGCTAAACTCATAATCCCTAAAATAACATAGTTAGAAAGCATCATAAGACCTAATAATAAGAACCAATATTTAAAGTATTTCTTAAAATAAGTTTTGTGATTTTTTTTGATATCTTCCATGTCGTGTTTTAATTGATCCCATAAAATAAAAATAATAATTGCTAGTAATAATGCTTGATAAATTAATAGATATGGAATCTTAATACGATTTGGTAATGTATTTACATCAATTCCAAGTATTACAAACGGGAGTGTTTCTATATAAGAAAAAAAGAAATATGCAAATATCGCAAGTAGACCACTACCAGCGCGTTTTAGATCTGTTTTGTCAATTTTCTTCATGTTTTAACCCACTTTCTAGTAATATTATAACAAATTTTTGTATGGAAAATGATATAAAATCATAAAAATAGATGAAATTTCATAAATTTATGGTATAATGGTTACAGTGATTACAGCGAAGAGTGGGACGTTCCCACTCTTTCAATTTAGTGGAGGTATTATGGGGATAGAAGAAATTCGTAAATTATTTGAAGATATTATCAAAGAGAATGGATATATCTTAGATGAGGTTTTATATGTCAAAGAAGATGGAATGAACTTTTTACGTGTTGTCATTGACAAAGAGGGAATTATCGATGTTGATGATTGTGTGAAGGTGAGTAAATTAATTAATCCTATCTTAGATGAAGAAGATCCAATTGAAGAAAATTATATTTTAGATGTATGTTCTAAAGAGAAAGGGTGTGAATAACATGGATATAAAAGAATTTAAAAAAGCGGTTGAAGTATTAGAAAAAGAAAAAGGAATTCAAGAAGATGTAATTTATGATGCGATGGAGTTAGCGCTTACATCAGCTTATAAAAAGAATTATCACTCACTTTCTAATGTGAGAGTAGATATTGATCGTGAAACAGGAGAAATTAAAGTATTTTCATATAAGACAGTTGTTCATGATCCAGATGAATTTGGAATTATTAATGAAGATGAAGTAGAAGCTTATTACCAAGCTCATATGGATGATGAAGAGGAAGATGAAGAAAATAAAGAAGAAGAGGTAAAACCAATTAAATATGACCCACGTATTCATTTGACATTAGAAGAAGCTAGAAAAATTGTACCAGGAATTGAAATTGGTGAAACAATTGAAGAAGAAGTTACTCCAAGAGATTTTGGACGTGTGGCTGCCGCAACTGCAAAACAAGTGGTTGTACAAAAAATACGTGAAGCAGAAAGAAATAATATCATGGAAGAATGGGCCGATAAAGAAGGAGAAATGGCTACTGGAATTGTAGAAATGGAAGATGTTAGAAACTACTACATTAACTTAGGTAGAACCCAAGGAATTCTTCCAAAATCAGAAATCATTCCAGGAGAAACAATCCAAATGGGATCTAGCTTAAAAGTATATATCAGTCGTGTTGATAACAACTCAAAAGGACCATTAATCTTACTATCTCGTAAACACTACGGATTTGTAAAACGTCTCTTTGAATTAGAAATCCCAGAAATTAATGAGGGAACCATTCTAATTTATAGTGTAGCTCGCGAGGCCGGAGTAAGAAGTAAAGTCGCTGTGATGTCTAATGTTATCAATGTTGATCCAGTAGGAGCTTGTATCGGAGAACATGGTAGTCGTATTAGTCGTATTATTGATGAATTAAATGGGGAAAAGATCGATATTATTCCTTATGATCATGACGATATGAAATTTATTGAAAATGCACTAAGTCCTGCTCGTAATTTACATGTATGTATTACAGATGAAAAGAAGAAAACAGCTATGGTAATTGTAGATAATGAGAATCTTTCTCTAGCAATTGGAAAGAAAGGTTTAAATGTTCGTCTTGCAACACGTTTAACACACTTCTCTAAAATTGATGTGAAAACATATGAACAAGCAAGAGAAGAAGGAATTAATATTTTAGAAGGATAGTATGATGAAACAGAAGAAAATTCCAATGCGTACTTGTGTTGTCACAAGAGAGAAATATCCGAAAAAAGAATTAATTCGTGTTGTTAGAACTCCTGAAGGTACTGTAGAAGTAGATACCAATGGACGTATGAATGGACATGGTGCTTATTTAAAATTAGACCGTGAAGTGATTTTAAAAGCAAAGAAGAGTAAGGTATTAAATCGTCATTTGGAAGTAGAGGTACCAGATACGGTTTATGATACATTGTTAGGGATGGTTGATGAGAAATAATATTTAGAAAGAGGTGATATCTATGATGAGTGTACTAGAATATGCACAAGATGTGAATAAGACAGTAGAAGAAATCATGGAAGCATGTAAGAGACTTGGAATCGATGTACATGGTGAGGATGATATGTTAGATGATGAGGCAATTACTCTTTTAGATAACGATGATTTTGTCAGTGAGGAACAATTAGAAGAAGCGATTGAAGATCGTGTGGAAGAGATGATTGATGAATCACATATCGAAGTGGATAATACCGTTAAAAAAGAAAAATTAAATAATAAAAAGAAACGTGTACAACAAGCAAAACAACAAAAGAAAGATAATTTTAAAGTTAAGAAAAAAGAGATGTATAAGAATAAAGAAAAATTAGTTTCTAATACACCAGTAACAGATGAGAAGACTGTTGTTTATAAAGAGGGAATGACAGTTGCTGATCTAGCTACTGCATTAGGAGTCAAGAGTGCAGAGTTAGTAAAGAAATTATTTACACTAGGAATTATGTGTACAGTCAATCAGAGTTTAAGTTTTGATAATGCTTCTATTTTAGCGCTTGAATATGGAAAAGAGTTAAAGAATGAGGAAGCAGTCGATGTAACAAATTTTGAAAACTTTGAAATTCATGATAGAGAAGAAGATTTAGTGTCACGTGCTCCTGTTGTTACGATTATGGGACATGTTGACCATGGTAAGACAACTCTTTTGGATACAATTCGTAAGACAAGTGTTGCCGAAGGAGAAGCCGGTGGAATTACGCAAGCAATTAATGCATATCAAGTAAAATATCATGATAAACCAATTACTTTTATCGATACACCAGGACATGCTGCGTTTACGGAAATGCGTGCGAGAGGAGCTAGTATTACCGATATTATCATTATTATTGTAGCTGCTGATGATGGAGTTATGCCACAAACAGAAGAAGCAATTGATCATGCGAAAGCTGCAAAAGTACCAATTATTGTTGCAATTAATAAAATGGATAAACCAGGTGCGAATCCAGATCGAATTATGCAACAATTAACAGAGTATGGTCTTACTCCAGAAGAATGGGGTGGAGATACTTTATATAATCGTATTGTCGCAACGACTGGAGAAGGAATTGATTCTCTTTTAGAAAATATATTATTAATTGCTGATATGGAAGATTATAAAGCAAATCCAAATCGTTATGCTAGTGGTACTGTTGTAGAATCAAGATTAGATCCACATGTTGGACCAGTGGTTACATTATTAATTCAAAATGGAACGCTCCGTTTAGGAGATCCTATCGTTGTTGGTACAGCATATGGAAAAGTACGTACGATGAAAAATGATAAGGAAGAAGAGATTACAGAGGCATTACCATCTACACCAGTATCTGTAACAGGATTAAATGATACACCAATTGCTGGTGATAAGTTTATGGCTTTTGAAACAGAAAAACAAGCTCGTAGTATTGGAGAAGAGAGAAAAGAACAAGCTAAGACAAAAGAACGTTCTAGTCATAAAGCAGCTTCATTAGATGACTTATTTGCACGTATTCAGAGTGGTACGAAAGAAATTAATGTGATTATTAAAGCTGATGTGAATGGAAGTAGTGAAGCAGTTAAAAACTCATTAGAAAAATTACAAGTAGAAGATGTCCGTGTGAATGTCATTCGTTCTAGTGTAGGTGCAATTACAGAAAGTGATATTGTACTTGCCAAAGCAACGGATGCGATTATTATTGGCTTTAATGTGAGACCAAATAATACGATGAAAGATCGTTCGAAAGAAGCAGGTGTGGAAATTAGGCTTTATGATATTATCTATAAAGTAGTAGAAGAAATGGAAGCTGCTATGAAAGGTATGTTAGAACCTGTTTACGAAGAAAAGACACTTGGTACAGCGGAAGTAAGACAATTATTTAAATTCTCTAAAGTAGGTACGATTGCTGGTAGTTATGTAACAGATGGTATCATTAAACGTTCTAGTAAAGCACGTGTGATTCGTGATGGCATTGTGATTTATGATGGAAATATCAATTCTGTACAACGTGGGAAAGATACAGTAAAAGAAGTAAAAAAAGGATTAGAATGTGGAATTACAGTAGAGAATTTTAATGATATTAAAGTAGGAGATACCATTGAATCTTATGAAATGGTAGAAATTGCAAGATAAGAGGATATTTCCTCTTTTTTTTTGAATAATAATAGATAGGTGATTCTATGAAAGAGGAAATGATTCAAAATTTAGAAAGATTAGTGAGTTATCCAAGTATTTATTCTGAAGACGATCATACTCCCTTTGGTATACAAAATAAAAAGTGCTTAGAAGAAGCACTAAAAATAGGGGAACGTTATGGTTTAAAGACAAAGAATTTAGATGATTATTGTGGTTATATTGAAGTAGGAGAAGGAAAAGAAATCATTGGTATTTTATGTCATTTAGATGTTGTGCCAGAAGGAACAGGTTGGAATACCAATCCCTTTCAGTTAACAGAAATAGATGGTAAATTATATGGAAGAGGAGTGAGTGATGATAAAGGTGCAGTAAGTGCGATGTTACTTGTCATGAAATTATTAAAGAATGAGAAAATACCAAACAATAAGAAAGTGAGATTGATTCTCGGTTGTAATGAAGAATCTGGTTCTAAAGATATGGAGTATTATAAAAAAGTAGAAGGAGATATTCATTTGGGTTTTACACCAGATGCAACTTTTCCTGGTATTCATGGAGAAAAGGGAAGAATTCTAATTTCTTTTCAAACAAATCATACGAATATCATTGATATGACAGGTGGAACAAGTGATAATGCAGTACCAGACTATGTCAAGATTACCATTTTAAATCATAGTTATGATGCCTCCTTATTGACATCGTACTTAGAAGAACAACACTTAAACTATCATATAACAAAACAAAATGAAATGGATCAGATTGAGGTATTTGGAACTTCAGCCCATGCTTCTACTCCTGAAAAAGGAAGAAATGCTATCTCTTATTTAATGTATGCCTTAGAAGTAGCTCATTTTCAAGATTCATTTATTCAACAATATAATCGGTATATTGGTATATCTTATGATGGAATAGGTCTTGGTATCAAAAAGAAAGATCAATATGGTACTTTAACATGTAATCAAGGAATGATAAAAAAAGAAAATGATCAAATCATTGGAACACTAGATATTCGTGTTCCAGTTACTTGTCATATTGAAGACGTGATTCAAAAGATAAACAAACTACATATTAAAGATTGGAAGTTCGAAATATTAGATCAAGCTGCTTCTCTTTACTATGATCTAGAAGATCCTCTTGTCCAAAGTTTATGGAAGGCATATCAGAAAGTAACCGGTGATACAAAGTCTATTCCTATTACTACAGGAGGAGGTACGTATGCGAAAAGTATGAATAACTGTATTGCTTTTGGTTGTGCCTTTCCAGGAGTAGATAATCATATTCATCAAGCAAATGAATTTGTATCTGTAGAAGATTTATTAAAACAAGTAAAAATATATTATCAAGCAATTATGAACTTATTAGAGCAATAAAAAAAGAGATTGCTCTCTTTTAGTCAATAAAGATTGATGTTTTTTCTTTTCTTTCCTCTTTTTCTTTTGGAAAAGTAATATTTAAACTTCCATCTTTGAATTTTGCTTTAATATCTGATTCATCAATATCACCAACATAGAAAGATCT
>CASEIJ010000043.1 GCA_949288035.1 uncultured Mycoplasmatota bacterium | reverse complement strand
TTTTTTCTTACAATTTCGTCATATGAAGCAATTTTCTTTGTAAAAAGATAGAAACATGGTAAAATAGTAATGTATGAATATGGAAATATGTGAGGGTTGTAGAGAATGAAAAGGAATCGAATATTAGTTATATTGATGATATTGATTGTTGTAATTGTTTTTTTATTAACATGTTTTATAACTACGATGTTAAAAAAAGAACATAAAAAGCAGACATTAAAACAAATTTATCAGGCAACTGAGCAATATATTTTGCCACATCGATCTGATTATTTTGCAGGACAAGAAGAATTTATATCTATTCATTTATTACAACAAGAAGGATATCTTGATTCTGACATAATTAACCCTAATACAAGTAAACCATTTTCTAAAAGAGATCATGTAAAAATAAGTGTAAATGCTGATTATACGATGAATTTTGAACTTATAGGAGAGTGAATTCATGAAAAAGACAATAAGAGATTATGATTTATCTGAAAAGAAAGTATTAATTCGTTGTGATTTTAATGTACCAATGAAAGATGGTGTGATTACAGATGATTATCGTATTCAATCTAGTTTAAAAACAATTCAGTATGCAATTGAACACCATGCCAAAGTTATATTACTTTCTCATTTAGGAAGAGTAAAAGAAGAAAGTGATAAAGAAAAGAATGATTTAAAACCTGTAGCACTACGTCTTAGTGAATTGTTAGGTAAAGATGTGACATTTATACCTGTGACAAGAGGGAAACAGTTAGAACAAGCTGTTATTAATATGCAGGCAGGAGATGTTATTTTAATTCAAAATACAAGATATGAAGATTTAGATGGTAAAAAAGAAAGTAAAAACGACCCTGAATTAGGGCGTTATTGGGCTTCTTTAGGTGATATTTATATCAATGATGCATTTGGTACATGTCATCGTGAACATGCTTCTAATGTTGGAATTGCCACTCATTTACCAAGTGGAATTGGGTTCTTAGTGGAAAAAGAAATGGAAAATATCGAACAAGTAGTTGCAAATCCAGAAAGACCATTTACTGTTATTTTAGGTGGAGCTAAAGTCAGTGATAAAATAAAAGTGATTGAAAATTTAGTTACGAAAGCAGATCATATTTTAATAGGTGGGGGAATGGCTTATACCTTTTTAAAAGCACAAGGTTTTGAAATTGGAAAGTCATTATTAGATCAAGAATCTATCTCATTTTGTCAGATGATGTTATCACAGTATTCAGATAAAATTGTATTACCAAAAGATCATTATGTATCAGAATCAACAGATGGAAAGGGTACGTTAAAAACTATTGCAGAGACTGATAACAACGATATGGGATTAGATATTGGTAATCAGACTATGACTCTTTTTACAGATATAATAAAACAAAGTCATACAGTGATTTGGAATGGACCAGTTGGTTTATTTGAAAATCCAGAATTTCAAAAAGGAACAATTGCTCTTTGTGAAGCAATGAAAGATGTATCAGGAAAAACAATTGTCGGTGGTGGAGATACAGCCAGTGCAGTAAAAAAACTAGGGTATGAAGAAGTATTTACTCATATTTCAACTGGAGGAGGTGCTTCCCTAGAATTATTAGAAGGTAAAACTTTACCAGGTATCGCATGTATTTCAGATAAATAGAAAGTAGGTGTCACAGAACTTGAAAACAGAAAAGAAAAAAGTCAGCAGTGTACTTAACATTATTTTGTTAGTTGCTGTGACAGGGTTAGTATTATATTTCTCATTAAAAGATAATTACCAATTAATTTTACATGAAATTTTTACAATGAATGTTTGGTGGTTATTAATAGGAGCTTTATTAGTCCTTGCTTGTTATTATTTAAGAAGTGTTTCACTTCATATTTTAATACGTAAATTTTCGAATAAATATAGCTTTAAAAAAGCCTTTAAATTGACACTTACAACACAGTTTTTAAATGGAGTGACACCATTCGCAACTGGTGGTCAACCATTCCAGGTCTACATCCTAAAAAAAGATGGAATACGTCTTGGCGATGGGACAAATATTATTATGCAGAATTTTATTGTTTATCAAATTGCTTTAGTATTATTAGGAGTTCTTGCCATTAGTTATAACTTTTTCTTTCATATTTTTAAAGAATCAGGATTACTACGCGATTTAACAACACTTGGGTTTATTATTAATACGTTAGTAACAGTCGGATTATTTGTCATTGCTTTTGCCAAGAAGTTTAATCGTTTTATTATTCGTAAAACTGTATCTTTACTATATCGTTTACATATTATTAAAAATAAAGAAACTGTTATGGATAAAATGAGTGATTCTATTGAAAACTTTCACGAAGGTGCGAAACTGTTAATGAAAGATAAAAAGAGTTTTATCTATAATATTTTCTTAAACTTCTTATCACTTATTTGTCTTTATCTAGTACCTCTTACCATTGCTTATGGAATGGGAGTAACAGATGCCTTTACTGGTGTAGAATCAGTAGTCGCAAGTGCATATGTGATGTTAATTGGAGCATTTGTACCGATTCCTGGAGGTACAGGTGGATTAGAATATAGTTATATGGCATTTTATGGAAACTTTATAAAAGGTAGTATTTTAAATGCTAGTATGATTATATGGAGATTTTTAACATATTATCTTGGAATGATTGTTGGTGGTATTACATTAAACTTAAAAGAAAGGAAGAAGTAATATGAGAATCGGAATTTTTACAGATACTTATCCACCATATATTAATGGCGTATCAACTAGTATTGTCATGTTACAACATGCATTAGAAAAACTTGGACATGAAGTATTTGTCGTAACTGTGAATCCTGAGAATATGAAATATCAATTTGATGACCATAATAAAGTAATTCGTATTCCTGGAGTACCAATTGGTATTTATGATTATCGTTTAACTGGAATATATCCATTAAGAGCCATTGAAACAATTAAGAAATGGAACTTAGATATTATTCATTCTCATACGGAATTTGGAATTGGTACGTTTGCACGTATTATGGCAAAACAATTAGATATTCCTTTAGTTCATACTTATCATACCATGTATGAAGATTATGTACATTACGTTACGAAAGGATATTTTCAACGTTCTAGTAAAAAAATTGTCGAATATCTCACAAAGTTCTATTGTGATAAAACTGCAACAGAATTAATTGTACCAACCAAAAAAACTTATGATTTATTTAAACAAAAATACAAATATGATCGCAATGTTCATATTGTTCCAACAGGAATTGAAGTAGAACGTTTTTATAGGGAACAATTTCATGAAAAAGAAATCATGGAATTAAGAAAAAAATTAGGAATCCGTTCTAATGAAGATGTCATTTTGTTTGTTGGAAGATTAGGAGAAGAAAAAAATGTTAATACTTTAATTGAAGCTCATGTTAGTATTACAAGAACGAATCCTAATACGAAATTATTAATCGTAGGAACGGGTCCGGATTTAGATAATTTTAAAGATCTAGCACGTAAATACGGTGTTACCAAAGATGTAATCTTTGCTGGTCGCGTACCTTGGGAAGAAGTACCAAAATACTATCAAGTTGCAACCTTGTTTGCTACGGCTTCTAAAACAGAGACACAAGGACTTACTGTGATTGAAGCAATGGCTGCTAGCTTACCAGTTGTTGCATATGATGATGAAGCATTTCGTGATGTTGTGATAGATAGTTTGAATGGACATTTATTTCAGACAAAAAAAGGATATAAAGATGCAGTAAGAGATATTTTAGATCATCCTGAAACATATGAGAAAATGTGTAGACAAGCCCGTATTACAGCAGATCAACACTCATCTAAATATTTCGCAGAACAAGTATTAGATGTATACCGTACAGCTTTAAAAGGAAATCCAATTCCGAAAGATCGTACATTCTTAGGAAAAATGAAAGATGTCGCAAAGAAGGGGTTTTATGGGAAATAAAAAAATATTTGCAAACCAAAAAATGTACATGACAAAATCTGAAGTAGAAACATTTATCCAAGCATTTCACAATCAAACCATGGAGCATTTGGTAATATGCCCAACGGCAATTTACTTACCACTATTTCAACAAAGTCATTTACAACTTGGCATACAAAATATCTTTTATGAAGATACAGGTGCTTATACAGGAGAAATATCTCCCGTACAAGCCAAAGATTATCAAGTATCTTATGCGATTATTGGACATTCAGAACGCCGTATGATCTTTCATGAAAGTAATGAAATGTTTCAAAAAAAGATTGATGCTTGTATGAAACATCATATAAAACCTATCTTTTGTATTGGAGAAACAAAAGAACAATACGATATGCATAAAACAAACCAAGTATTAAAAAGACAAATATTTGATGTTCTAAAAAATGTAAAAAAAGAAGCATTAGGAGAACTGATTATTGCTTATGAACCTTTATGGGCAATTGGAACAGGACTTGTTCCTAGTAATGAAGAAATCAAACGTATTACACAGTATATTAAAAGTATCATTTATCAAACCTTCCATGTATCAGTACCAGTATTATATGGAGGAAGTGTGAATGAAAAAAATATAGAATCACTCAATCAAATTCCTAACATTGATGGATTCTTAGTAGGGGGAGCCTCTACAAATAGTAGTAAGATTTTAAAGATGTATGAAGTCGTTGTATCCTAGCGACTTTTTTCTTGCTTTTTCGACATAGTACGACAAAACTAGAATATTCTCGCTCTAGCATATAAATTGTAGTCAGGTGTATAATAAAATCATGAAAAATAAGCAGTACGAAAAAGAGTAGAAAGAGGGATTAATATGAAAGAAATAAAAATTTTAATGATTGATGACAATAAAAACTTAGTAGAAATGATTCGAGAGTATTTTAAAGAACATGAGACAATTCATTTAGTAGATGTTGCCTATGATGGAAAAGAAGGATTTGATAAGATTAAAAATAATAAAGATGCCTATGATGTCATTTTGCTTGATTTAATTATGCCAAATAAAGATGGTATGTATGTTTTAGAAGAGATGAAGAAACATGACATACATAAAAATGTGATTGTAGAAACTAGTTATAATGCGAGTGAAACCATTCGTCAAGTATCAGAATATGGAGTAAATTACTTTTTATTAAAACCATTTGATTTAAAAGATCTAGAAAAAAGAATTATGAACTTCTGTACTGATAAAACACTAGAAAGTAAAAATATTGACTTTTATCACAATAACTTACAAATATCTATCACTAAAATATTACATGAATTAGGAATACCTTCTCATATTAAAGGATATCAATATATTCGTGAAGCAATTGGAATTATCTATGAACATCCAGAAGTAATTGGTGGTATTACAAAAGAATTATATCCAGAACTAGCTAGTAAATTTGATACCACAGTATCTCGTGTTGAAAGAGCGATTCGTCATGCGATAGAAGTAAGTTGGAATCGTGCTAACTGGTCACTGATGGAAGAAATATTTGGAAATAGTGTCGATATTGATAAAGCCAAACCAACCAATAGTGAATTTATTGTTACAGTTGCTGATAAATTAAGGTTAGAATCTAAAAAGATAGGGATTGCGTAATCTCTATTTTTATTTTTTATACAAGTTTGTCGAAAAATGAGGGTGATGTATGGTATAATGATTAAGATTATACAGTATTAGGATGTGAAGTATGAAGAATAAAAAGGAAAATAAGAAGAAAATATTATATAATGTTGTTATTATTTTTAATATATTATTTATTGTTGGATTAATTTTTTATTATGGTTATCGATTCGCTTATTATTATAAATTAGAACATCAACCTCCAAAAGAGTTAAAATATCTATCAGAAAAAATTACATCTGGAAATCAATTAGTGAACGAAGGTGATGGTCTTTATTTAAATGAAGCTACAAAAACATTCTACTTTAAAGGAGTAAATGTCAATAATTATCTTTATTATTCTGGTAATATGTGGCGTATTATAAAAGTAAATAAAGATGGTAGTATGGTACTTATATTGAATCAACCTATTACTTCTATTACTTTTGGTACTACAAGTCAATATCAATCATCATTTGTTCATAGTTATTTAAATGAAATAGAGAATCAACCATATACAGGTTTATTTGAACAAGTATTAAATCATCCTGATTCTTATTTAAAGAAGACGACAATCTGTACAGATGTGATTGCAAATGTAGAAGATATTACTTGTAAAAAAACGATCAGTCAAGATTTAGTAGGTATTCTAAACTTAAGTGATTATGAATTATCTGGAGGAAAGAATGGTTATTTAAATAATGGAGTATCTTATTATACTGCAACAAGAGATAATTATGATCGTATATATTATGTACATAGTAAGGGTGGTGTATCACTAGCAGATGATTATAATGAACATAATTATGCTGTTAGGCCAACGATTACTTTAAAATCAAAAATAAAGTATCTATCAGGAGATGGAAGTGAAAATAGTCCATATTTCATTGAAGAACAAGAACAAATCCCAACAATTCAAGTAGGTAATTATGTGAATTATAGTGGATATACATGGAAAGTAATCTCTAAAAATGATAATACTTATAAACTTGCTACTACTACATTATTAACAGATACGATAGGACAAATATATACTAGGAATTTCGCAACGAAAACAAATGAATATAATCCAAAAACATATGGTTCTATTGCTTATTATTTAAATCGTACTTGGTATCGTACTTTAGATTCTAGCTTGATAGTTGATGGGGTATGGAATATCGGAAATTATCAAATAAATGGAGTTACAGATTATAAAAATATTTATACAAATACAGTAACAGCCAAAGTAGGTTTATTAACACTTGGAGAAATGTATTCATTAGAATTACCAAATACATGGTTACTAACTTCTTTAAATGAAGATGATGGAATGGTTTATACGGTTCAAGAAGGTAATAAATATTTTTCTGATGTGATAGATAATGAACATGGAATTCGTCCAGCTATTTATATTACAAATCAAGTGAAAATTATTTCTGGTTCAGGAGTACTTTCTGATCCATATGTCATAGGAGGTATGTAGATGAGAAAAAAGAAAAAGACAGCTATCTTTTTACTAGTCATAGATACTTGTATCATCATTTGTTTCTTTCTCGCATATGGACCATTTTCTTACTTAAGAGAACTTTATATTACAACTGCTATGACAACTATGTCTCATAAATATTTAGCTCGTACGATATATACAGAAGATATGATTAATGATGTATTAGACGGAAATTATGTAAAAGAAACGGGAGAAAGTACAAATACAAATGATATAGTAATTGGCGATATTGATGATAGTGGTGAATATGATTCTATTTATGATGAACAAATTTTAACAAGAGATCCTGCTCATCCAGAATATAAATTAATTCCTTTAAAAGGAAGTGGCTATCAAGGATATATGGTTGCGATATATGATCCTAGTCGTGTAGAACTTGTTATGACAAATAAATTAGGTCGTATTGGTCAATTTTTAAGAGAATTAGTAGTAGATAATCAAGCAATATTAGGAATGAATGCCAGTGGATTTGTAGATCATAATGAAATGGGAAATGGTGGAGAACCAACTGGTATTGTAATACAAGATGGTAAAGTCATTTGGGATGCTACCAAAACTGGATATTCAGGAGGAATAGCAGGTTTTACCAAAGATAATAAATTAGTACTTACTAAAGGTACCGCAGAAGAAGCAATTAAAGCCGGTGTTGAAGATGCTGTAGAATTTGGACCATTTTTAATCGTCAATGGAAAAGCAGCAGAAATAAAAGGAAATGGTGGTTGGGGAATTGCCCCAAGAACCGTACTTGCACAACGTAAAGATGGTATTGTATTATTTTTAGTAATTGATGGTAGACAACCTGGATATAGTTTAGGAATTAGTATGAATGAACTTACTAAATTATTACAACGCTACAAAGCACATAATGCAGTAAATTTAGATGGTGGTGCCTCTAGTAGTATTGCTATCGGTAATGAAACAATTACCAAACCATGTGGTTATAGTGCAACAGGAGAAAGAAGAATCCCTAATGCTTGGGTATTAAAATAAAATGTCAGGTATTCCCTGATATTTTTCTTTGCAATAAGGATAAAATATGATATATTAGGTATAGTAAGAGAATCGAGAGGTGTAGTAAATGAACGAGATTCAAGTTAACTATAAGCTACCATGGGGGGGGGTATTTAGGTAATAAAACCCTTATAAATAAGTGTATTATCAAATCTTTTAAAATAAAAAAAGTTGTTTTCGTAGTGGAAACAACTTTTTCTCGTGGTCATTTCCTAGATCCTCCTACGCAAGTATTTACAACTAGAAAGGAAGATGAATGGAGATGAGAAGAAGAATGAAAAAGA
>CASEIJ010000042.1 GCA_949288035.1 uncultured Mycoplasmatota bacterium | reverse complement strand
GATTGCTCTCTTTTAGTCAATAAAGATTGATGTTTTTTCTTTTCTTTCCTCTTTTTCTTTTGGAAAAGTAATATTTAAACTTCCATCTTTGAATTTTGCTTTAATATCTGATTCATCAATATCACCAACATAGAAAGATCTAGATACCTCTCCATAATGACGTTCACGACGGATATATTTACCATTTTCTTCTACTTTATCATCTTTTGTAGCATGAATGGTTAAATATCCATCTTTGTAATCTACTTGAATATTATCTTTATCAAAACCAGGTAGATCTGCTTCTAGGTGGTACTTCCCATCTTTTTCATAAATATCTGTTTTCATAAGATTACTATCTTTCCATGCTCTGGTATCAAACAAATCAAATGCATCGCTAAAAAAATGATCTCTTGGAATTAAATCCATATATTTCCACCTCCATTATCAATATAATACTGAATTATGGGAGAATTATGTCATATTAAAAAAATTTAATATTTTTTATACATTTACGAATGATTAGAATATTGGTATAATATGTTTGAGGTGAAAGTATGAACCAAGTAAAAATTGAACGTGTCAATAGCTTATTAGAAAAAGAAATTAGTGCAATATTAATGATGGAAGTAAAAGATCCTGATATTCGTTTTGTTACCGTTACTAAAGTAAGTACTACCAATGATTTAAGTTATGCGAAAGTATATGTAACTGTTATGAGAGATGATAAAAAAGAAGAGACATTAAAAGCATTAAAAGATGCGAAAGGTTTTATTCGTAAAGAATTAATGGATCGTGTTGAATTAAGACATATTCCAGAATTGCAATTTGTTTATGATGATTCTATCGCTTATGGACAAAAAATTGAGTCTATTATCGATGAATTACATGAAGAAGAGAAAAAAGATGCATAACAATATCGAGTTTTGACTCGATGTTTTTTCTTTGCAATAAGGTTAAAATATGGTATATTGGATATAGTAGAAGACTCGTGAGGTGTAGTATATGAACAGAGTTCGTGTTAGCCAAAAGTTACCATGGGGGGGGTATTTAGTACTTTAACCCTTATAAATAAGCATTTTATTGAATATTTTAAACTTAAAAAAGTTGTTTTCTTTGTGGAAACAACTTTTTTGGGTTTTGTTTCTCATGTGAAAATAGAATCATAAAAAAGATAGAAAATTATAAAAATATTTGGTACACTAATAATGTACAAATACTAGATAGGAGTGTGAGAATATGAGAAATCATAAGAAAAATAAAAAATATCTTTTGATTGGATTAGTAGTAATCTGTATCTTTTTAATGTTAGGTTTAGGATATGCACTTCTATCACAAAATTTAGAAATTCAAGGGACAGGTACTATTACGAGTGATTGGAATATATTAATTACAGATATTGTTACAAAAGATAAATCAAATACAGCTAGTAATGTAACAGATCCAACGCACAGTGGAACAAGTGCGACGATTAATGCGAAGTTTGAATTACCAGGGGACTTTATTAGTTATGATATCACAGTAGCCAATCAAGGTACTTTAAATGCCGTATTAGATTCTATTAAGATTAAGATGAAGGACCAAGAAGTATTCTTGTTTGATGTCAAAGGAATCCAATCAGGAGAAGCGCTGAATGTAGATGAAGAGAAAACATTCACCTTAACAATTCGCTATAACGAGAACATTACATCGACTCCAGATATTACAAATATTGATTTATCTATGGATTTAGATTATTTACAAGAGGGAAGTGAATCTAACTTTGCTGGAGCAGACTTACCAGAAATGGGTGATTTAGGAATTCAAGGAATCGACATTCAAGCTGAAGAAACGAGTCTTGCTACAACCATAAATGCGACAAACGCAATTAAATATTATTTCTCACTAGACAATGATAAATGGTATGAGAAAACAGATAAAAATTATACATTCTATGATTTAAAACCAAATACAGAATATACAATTTATGTAAAAGCAGAAGATGTAAGTGGAGAAGTAGTATTCTCAAGTAAGACAGTAAAAACTGAAGATAATACCAAACCAAATATAGAATTATCATTAGGAGATCATCAAGAAGGAGAGAATAATTGGTATAAGGGCGTCACCATTAATACCAAAGTAACAGATAATGATGCAGTGAAAGAAGCATTATATTGTATAACTACGGAAGAAAGTTGTACTCCTACAGAACAACTAGAACTAACAGAAGGAGTAGGACATATCCAATTTACAAGCAATGCACAAGAACAAAAAGTATGTATC
>CASEIJ010000041.1 GCA_949288035.1 uncultured Mycoplasmatota bacterium | reverse complement strand
TCGTTTTTAATTGTTCGCTGGCAAAGGAAATTGGTGTTTTGATGGTGGAAAACATCACCGGAATATAACTGTGAGATAACTTTTGGTGGTGATTAGTCGTTATATTATAAGTGTTTTATTACTTTTGTACAATACTAAAATGATAGAATATGAAAGCAATACATGCAGATCCTAAAGAAATAAGAAAAATATTTTCTGAGAAATATATTATTCCTGATTTTCAACGTCCTTATTCTTGGGAAAAAGAACAATGTGATAAATTATGGGAGGACCTTATTGATTTTTATGAGAATCAATCATCTAAAGATGATAAATATTTTCTAGGTAATATTGTCATACATCCATTAGGTGATGCTTTTTCTGTAATTGATGGACAGCAGAGATTAACCACATTATTACTGCTTATTAAAGCATTTCATTCAAAAGCAGGTACGGCTGTCGTATTAGAAGAATGTTTAAGAATTAAAGATCCACTAACATCTAAATTAACAAATGAATTAAGATTAGATTCACATGTAATTGAGGATGATAAAAAGAACCTTTATGATATTGTATTTAATAATGGTGATAATACATCAGATTGCCATTTAAAATCTAATTATGTAGATCTTTGTCAGAAAATAGATGAATGGTGGAAATTGAATGAATATAGTGCAGATCGTCTTAATAGCTTAATTTTGTGCTTTTTGGATCAAATTGTATTATTACCTATTCATTGTGGATCAGAAGATGATGCATTAACTATCTTTGAAACCATAAATAATAGGGGAATGTCCTTAACTGATGCCGACATATTTAAGGCTAAGTTACATCATGCTTCAGGAAATAGTAAAGATGAATTTGTCAAAGAGTGGAAATCTCTTGAAGATCATGAATGGCTATTTAGAATATTGATGCATATTTTTAGGGCAAAAGAGGGGGATTCAACTAAGGAAATAGGATTAAGAGCTTATTTTACAAATAGTACAAAAAATAGATTTTCCGATTGGAAATCTGTAATGAATAGCCTAAAACTGATTTATGATATAGAACAAAATTGGGCACCAAATGCACAGATTAATATATTATGGAATATATTATATACATACCCTAATTATTATTGGAACTTTCCCTTATATGTATTTTTACATAAATATGGCGATTTTGATGGCGAATCATTTGAATTGCCAGAAGAACGCAATGATGAGTTCCTTCAGTTACTAGAATTTACTGTAAAATACTTCTTTGTCAAAGGGGTTGTATATAATTCTGTCAACTATGTCAAAGATGCTGTATTTAAAACTTGTGTAGCAATTGAAGCAGAGAAAGATTATCTTGAAGAGTATTCCAAAGTATCTAAAGAGGATATTATTAGTTTTAATCAACGAATTAAGAATAAACAATATGGACGTTATTTACGTGGATTAGTCCTTTTGGCTGCATACTTGAATCCAAAACAGAATATGGATGATTTTGATGATTTTCTTATTGAAACACATCATATAGAACACATTCTTCCTAAGAAATGGAATAATTATGATGGGTGGAATGAAGAGACATGGAGTAACGATTTGAATTCATTAGGAAATCTTATTCCGTTAGAATATAGGCTGAATATTAATGCAAAAAATGAATTTTTTAATCGTAAAAAAGATTATTATAGAGACTCAAAAGTTCAAGATGCTCTTGATTTATTATCTCTCAATGATTGGAATCCTTCAATATTACATCAAATCCAAGATGAAAAAGAAAAACGACTTGAAAGTTTTTTTACTTTTAACAAATGATAATCTTTTCTAGTCAGTTTAATTACTTCATCTATAAAATTATGCCATAGACATTTCTTGTTGAAATATGTAATTGAGCTTAATTTTACATTCAGATTCTGTATGTGACATCTTACGTTCAATAGTTGCAATCTCCAAATCGCGGAGAGTATGGGCAAAGACATTCTTGATGAAGGTAGCGGTATGAATACGCTTTTTACCAAAAGCCTTACCAATATTCCAACCAAAGTGCATAATATCAATACTTTTAAGTTGAGAGTCCACCTTTACAGGCGATATCTTTTGCAAGGTATCGCCTGTGCTATATTCTGCAACGTATGTGCATAGACGGTTGAGATCTTCTTCACTCATATAGGGA
>CASEIJ010000040.1 GCA_949288035.1 uncultured Mycoplasmatota bacterium | reverse complement strand
TTTATTAAGTTTTCTATTTATAATTGTTAATTTTGGGTATGAACCTGCATCTAATAAATTCAAAATTGAACTGTAATCTAAAAACATAGCCTCTTTATCATCTTGTCCTGCTACTGCATAATTTACATCAGTAAATTTAAACGATTTTGAGTATTTATTTCTTCCTATTTCAAAAATTCCATCCTCATATATTGCTTTTATTGGAATTGCTTGTTGCACACTTCTAGGCACTTTTACTCTTTCTTTGTTTCTTTTTAGAATTCTCAATTTTCATTCCCTCCATTTCTAATTTCTTAAATTCATCTTTTAATAACTCATCATAAAAGTTTTCTGGTTTGAAAAATAGAACATTTGGCATTAATATCTCTGACTTTATCCAAGCAACTACAAATTCTTCTGCGTACATTCCGTTATATTTGACAAATCCTAATATTCCAAAAGGTAAAGCTCCGAAGAATACAAATCCAAGATAATGTTTCTAGTCCTAAATGTTCTTTTAATAGAAAATATAGTAAAACAGCTACTGCACAAGCGATGGCAGAAAAAAAGAACTGTCTCATTGACAGTCCAAAAAATATTGTTTCACTATAATCTCGTATTTCCTTATTAACTTTAATTTCCATTATTTGTTCCTACCTTTCTCTATGTTTTGGTTTATAAAATTCCATAATATCTTCTGTAAAATGTTTTAAATTAAAATTTTTCATTATTGTTTCTTTGGTAATTTTATTTTTCTTACAATATTTCATATATTTTTCAACGCCTTTTGAGTATCTAGTATCTTTCGGTTCTAATAATCTATCATAGACTTCTTGCCATATAGAATAATGAGAGTCCATTCCTATATTTATTATTTCAAAATTTGAATCTAAAAAATTCATCATTCCACCATAATAATTAAACTGCCATTCTGGAACAATTTCAAATTTATTATCAATACCTTTTTCATACGGAGATATTAAAAAAACTGTATCTGCATTTTCATTACAATATGCTATAATTGAATTTTGAGGATTTTTCTTGTCTAATAAAGAATACATAAATATATAATCTTCTGTATTTGTTTCTTCATTGCAATCTTCTAAAAAATTTTTTACTTCTTTGCTTTGTAAAAGCCTATCTGTATATTTTTTTATGTCTTTCTTTACTTCGTCTTGAGTTTTTCCTCTATCTTCATATTCAACTTTTCTTGTATGATAATCTAAAAACTCTTTAACACCATTTTTATCATATTTATACATATTTCCTAAATTAACTTTAGCGAAAATTCCTGTACGGTCTGATAGCAGTTTGCAATTCGTCAATTCTTCTATTAACCTTTCTTCTACTTTACTATTCAATAATATATAGTCTGGTGTTGCACCCTGTGGTATTATTCCACTTATATTTATTGCTTTTTCTTGTTTTGTTTTTATATCTATCATTGTTAATTTTAATAACTTGCTTTCTTCATCAAAACCAACCATAAAATTATATTTATTTCCTTGAAATTCAAATATTTCATTGCCATTCTTATCTTTCATAAATCATCACTTCCTTTTTATAATCCCATCATCTCTCTAACAATTCTATCACTCGCTTTTATTGTTCCTACTAACACTAGCATATTGAATGCTAATTCTCCAACATAGCTCCATACTTGATTTATTGCCTCTGCTGAAGTATCAATAGCAGGTGGAGA
>CASEIJ010000039.1 GCA_949288035.1 uncultured Mycoplasmatota bacterium | reverse complement strand
TAATACCTAACTGTCTACGCTTAATCATAAACGTTACCATTTATGACCCAAGACTCGTTACTAGATGTGACGGGTATCACTTTCTAGACAGGAGTTCCACCTGCTAATTTATTCGACCTACACAGTCGCACCATCCATATAACGTATATAATATTTCGCATGTAATTGTTCTTTAATATAGTGATCGATTTCATTTAAATAAAATACAGCCATAATCTGACTTGTCATATTTCCAATTGGAAGACCTTTTCCTTGCTGATATAGTGGAATATTTTCAATCTCTTTTATTCTCTTATTTCGATCTTTCATTGTTGATTTTTCTAATTTTTTAATTTCTTTTCTTTTAATTTTTATAATTCTTTCATTCACATTTTCATTCGTAGAATCAATAATCTGAAATAATATCTTTAAATATGCTTTATCCTTAATTTTCTTTTGTAACATTTGTTTTAATATCTTATGATCAATATTATAAAAATACTTACTAATATCAAATTTTAAAGCATATATCGTATTTCCTTTTAGCTCATTTAAATATTTCTTTAAATAACGCATTCCATAATGCGTTCCTTTATTCTTACGCGTTGCGACATTGGTATCTATTAAACCAGAATCTAATACTTGTATTAAATAATCTGCCATCACATGATTTATAATTTTATCATTCATTTTTTGACTCATAATAATACGATATTTCGGATCACGAATTAAAAATATATTATAATCACTCACTTTATAATCATCACTATGAAATAGGTTATAAACATTTGTAATATTGGCTGTAAAATATTCTTCAAACTTATATATTTTATGTTTATTCTTTGTATTAGCTCTTACTTGTTTTTGATATAACCTTAACATATCTTTCATAGACATTTGTTGGTACAAATTATTTACTCTTTTCATAACGAATCCATCCATGTATCTGTTTTATCATATTTAAAAGAAAACTTCCTAATTTCATATACTTCTTATAAGAAATATATTTCTTATCACAAGATATTTTAAAATAGAAATCTAACATTTTAATTTTACTAATAATCTTTTTTTGATAAATAATTCTCTCATGTATCTCTAATAAATTACTAAAATAAACAAGTTCTAATATTTCAAAACTCGTATTACTAATCTTATCACGTAATATCTTTTCACTTCTTGGAAAATTAATTAACATTTTATCTACATATAAAATCGTTTTCTTGATATCTTTTACTAAAACTAATTCATCTTTCATATTATTTCTTCAATTCTTTCTAATATCGTAATAAAATCAGTAGTATCTTTTAATTCACGTAATTTAAAATAAATAGAATCAATTCTCTCATCTGTCGTTAATTTATTTTTTAAATATAGATCATATTGATTATGTTGAAATCTTCTTTTTATATCAATTTCATGTTCATATACAACATAATTAATTTTTAATTGATCAAATACTCTAAGTACTTTATTTAAAGTATTTAATGGAAAACCTATTTTAATTGTATCTCCAAAAGGATTGATTTTATAATCAAATATACTTTTCATTAAATAACAGTCATTTCCTAATACATTATAAAAAATT
Source organism: uncultured Mycoplasmatota bacterium (assembly GCA_949288035.1). Classification (GTDB taxonomy): domain Bacteria; phylum Bacillota_I; class Bacilli_A; order RF39; family UBA660; genus UMGS2016. The sequence continues at coordinate 17,491 of CASEIJ010000039.1, read as the reverse complement.
CCGCTTTTCATAATTACTACATATTTCTCATACTTCATTTTTAATTCATAATATTTATCTTTCATCACATACACCCTTCTTTTCTTAAAAAAAAGCAGTATCCAATTTAGATACTGCTTTATGAAGTATAGTTTATCCCATATCATATCTTGTTCGAAATCATTACAAAGGTCATTCCTATTTTCAGTATATTTCCTTTTCTTTCTACTAAAGTTATCTCTGACTATACTTATTTTTTGGATTTCCATCCTGGGATTATACTTGTTCTCTATATCTTTTCTTTATGACCATATTGGTTCATAACCCATAGTTTTATTAGAGATCTGGACGCGCCCCATTATTGTTGTCATTGTTCGCATTGTTGTTATCAAGCCCGGCCAACCCAGTTTCACGAGCCGCATTCCAGGCATTGTTCGAGTTGTCATCAGACTCCGCAGAAAACAAAGCACGATTTACAGTATAACCCCATAACTCTTCACTTGCCAAGGCAAATTCAGAGTTGAGACACTAGCTTACGCTAGGTCCTTTTACAAAGGCTTACGCCTTTGCTAACACATATTCTTTTGTTTATTCTTTACCCGATTACAAATGGGTCTAATTCAGTCCCTGTTCCACTTGTTAGTTCAATATCTGATTTCAAATAGAGAACTGGACGCGCCCCACCATCGTCGTCATAGTACGCACGGTAGTCAACAAGCCCGGCCAACCCAGGTCCACGAGCCGCAATCCAGGCATTGTACGAGAGGTCATCAGACTCCGCAGAAAAGGCATTGATTGTCCAGTATCCTGTTGGGTCTGGTAATGTATCTACTAAGTAATTACTATCACATGTTATCTCTGGTGTATCTTGTATGAACTTATTAAATTGATCTGTTGCCGATTTACATGCGGTATTCGTACTTGCTTTTAATAAATCACTGACATTAATAAGTCCTACATTTCCTGTCCATTTATACATCTTTTCTCCGGCAATGTTTTTCTCGATACTATCGTTTTCGCTTTGTTCTAAATATTGGACACTTCCGATATTAAATGTATGAGACTGTACTTGGGTCTTTGCAATTCCTGTTAATGTTGGATAGTATGTATTATTTAAATACTCTTTGATACTTGAGTCTTCTGTTACTGTTCCACTATAATTTCCATTTGGAGTTTGGAATGTTCCTGATACTGCTGCATATACTCCACATCCACTAGATGGTTTAGTACAATATGTATTATTCTCTGTTGAACGATGATTTCTTGCATCATATGCTATAAATGTATATCCTTCATTTTGTGGTAGTAATTCATCTCTTACTATCTTATAAGTTCCATCTGTTTCTTTCGCTACAATTCTCCATAGTTCGTTATTAAACTGGATATAGTTATTTGGTTCACTTCCTCTGTAGATATATCTTCCTGTTTCATATTGGTCTTCATAGAGTCCATCTCCAGATGTAACTACTTCTACATTCTGTCCACCAATACTTTCTCCTTCTCCTGGTTTTGGTGGTAATGGTACTCCATTATCACTTTGTTCATATGTTAGTGTGATTTCTATTTCTTTTTGCATATTTGTTTCACTGAAATCTACACTAGCATCCCAATATACTTTTACTTGGAATGTTTTCTTATCTCCTGCTAAGAGTGGATCTCCCACTTTGATATTTTCAACACTTACCTTAATTGCTTGTGGATCTTTATTATTGTTTTCACTTACCCCATTGATACTTGATAATACCGCGTCTAAATCTCCTTGGTTTTCTACAACGACATCATATGTTGCACTTGCTCCTGGTTGGGTTAGATTGACATCTAATGTTAATGTTGTAAGATCTGTGATTTCTTTTCTTGTTGTAGTTGCATTTGTCATTTCTTTTTCTTCAGCACTTGTAAATAATATCTTCCAGTTTGATGTAATCTGAGCCGTTCCATTGATATCTAATTGTTGACTTAATACTGCATATCCAATTCCTAACATTAGAAAGATAGCAATACATAAACTACCTACTAAAAAATATTTCTTATGTTCTGGATTCATTCTTTTTCTTTCTACTTTTCTCATCATTACTACTCCTTACCTTTCTTTCATCTTATCACAATTTTATATGGTTTTATATAGGTTTTCTAGGTGTTTTACACTACATATTTTTACTTTATTTGCTAAGCGCAAAAAAGTTGCTTCCACTATGAAAACAACTTTTTAAATATTTTAAAATAAATTAAATCGTTAAAACAGCATGAGAAATATAGGATATGATTACTTAAATACCCCCCCCCCCATGGTAACACTTGGCTAACAAAGTTTGTATTTCTCATATCTATCACCTAGTCTCCTACTGTTTACATTTTAACACATTTTCATTTCTCATACAACAAAAAAACACCTAGCATAAGCTAAGTGGCTCAATATAATTGGACACTTAGTAAGTATCCCTCTTTCATTATATGATAATTATATATGATTGTAAATGATTATTTCTTTTTCTTCTTGTTTTTCTTTTGTTTTGGTTTTACGTTTTTAGAACTTGACTCTGGATATTCTAAGAAATGATTCTCATCCATAGTCATGTGAAGTGAAATACCAACAAGTAATAAACTATGGAATACAGTAAATAAAATAATTGGTACAGATGCTTCTATAATTTTATAATAATCTAACAATACTTTTAGGCAGAAAAAGATAGCAAGTAATGTTACAATACTCATAAAAATTTTAGTTACTTTTGTAATATCTTGTTTATGATTTAATAAATATTTTTTTACTACCATATAGATGGCTAGTAAATAATAGAAAATAAAACATGTATAATTGGTAAAGAAAATACCTCCAATACAATACCATAAAACTAATATGATTAAAAATATTACATTTAATTGTTTGACATGTTTTCGACCAACTGGAAATAATAAACTCCAAAAATATAGTAATGGCAATAAAGTCGTTCCAGTTAATAAGACAAGACCTTGTCCTACTTCTAAGGGATAATATAGTGTAAATAGTGTTCCTGTAACAGCTAATAATAAAATAACATTTGCTAGTACTAATAACTTTTGATATTTGGTTTCTTTTATCATATGATCAACTCCTATTATTATTATATAAAATTATGATATATTTCTCAACCATTTTGTAACATTTCATGATACAATATCTTTAGGTGAATCATATGAAAAAGAAGAAAAAGTGGTTTTATAGATTAGTAGGTATTATAATTTTTCTTTGTCTGATATATATTGCACTTAGCTTTTGGATTTTTCACGTTATTCAAAAAGAACAACCAAAAGTAGACCAACAAAAAATCAATCAAATGATAGAATATATCATGCCACAATTAAATTATCAAGATAATATCATACAAATTGATCAATTACAAGAAAATGAATTATTATGGTTAAGTTTAAAAATCGCATATCATACACGAAATGCTGAAAAATCAACTGTCATAACAAATGATGGAAAATCTATTCAAATCAGTGCGGATAGTGTAAGAGATGTATTAAAGAATTATTTTCATACTATTTTACCGATAGATCTATTATCTCTGCCAGATGGGGTACAATATGATAGTCAATTAAATTGTTTTCTATTCAATGTAGAAGATGTGTTTGGTAATTTTCAATTAGATTTTCAATATCGTATTATCAAGCAAGAAATAAAAAATAATCAACTAATTATGACTTTAAAAGCTACATCAAATCATGAAGAAAATACCTATTTAATTACTTTTGAATGTGAAAATGATTGCTATTTTAAGTCCTCTGAGATTATAAAATAAACACAGACTAATTTTGCGTCTGTGTTTTTTCTTGATTTTGTTCTTCACTTTTTACATTGTATTTATCTTGTAATTTGATATGTAATGTATCATTCTCATGAATGACTGAATTTGGTTGAATCGATTGTTCTACAACATATCCATAGCCTTCACTTGTTACATTGACATTTAAAAGTTTCATAACTGCTTTTACATCACTATATGACCACCCAGTAAAGTTTGGTATTGTAAATTCTGAATTGGTAATTAAAACAACATGATCTTGTTTTAATACATCTGCTCCTTTACTTGGATATTGATCTACTACTTTACTTCCTGTACCAATGACAATTGGTGTAATCCCATAAGTATTGAGATAACTTTTTACATCGTTTATATTCTTACTAGAAAATGATGGCATTGTAATAATTTGATTCCCATTTGTCTCTGTTTCTTTTTCTCCAAATGTATTACGGTATTTCGCAATTCTTTTTATTAATTCTACGGTTACTTTACTCATACCACTGGCTTCTCCCCATTGTGGTTTTTTCATAGCTGCATAGATTACTACATCAGGATCATCTTTTGGAAACATACCTGAGAATGAGAAAATATAATTATTTTTTCCTTCGGCATAGTTTCCTGTATTTTCATCATAAATCTGTGCAGTACCTGTTTTTCCGATTACATCAAAACCATCAATATAATAGGCAGTACCTGTAGTTCCCGCATCATGATTAGAGATGGTGTTATACATGAGTTCCTTCATTTTATCAACTGTTGATTGTTTGATCATTTGTTTACTTTCTTTCTTTTTCCACTTATAAGTAACTTGATTATGATCTTTATCTACAATTTTTTCAATAATTTGAGGTGTTAACATTTTTCCATTATTAGAAATCAACGACATTGCTTGTAAGTGTTGTACTGCAGTAGTGGTAATTCCTTGTCCAAAGGAAGCAGTAGCTACTTCAACTGGATAATTAAAACGGATACTACCAGTCTGTTCTCTTGGGAGTTCAATTCCTGTTACTTTACCAAACCCATATTTAGAAAGACAATCTCTTAAATCTCCTTTATCTATAAAACGATTAATCATATTACTAACACCAACGTTACTAGAATATTCATACCCTTTATCAAAGGTAATATCTCCCCAACCTTTTTTATTCCAGTCTGTAATTGTATAATCTCCAATTTCAATACTTCCTGAATGATATGTTGCACTTCCATCATAGGTTCCTTTTTCTAAGGCACACATATAGGTATATGTTTTCATTGTTGAACCTGGTTCATATACATAAGAAGTAAGAGGATTTTCATAACTCGTAATATTTCTTTTATTTGGATCAAAGGATGGAACTCCACTCGTAGCTAGTATTTTACCTGTTTTCGCATCCATGACATGGATCATCATCCATTCAGGGTGATAATTTTCTTCTACTTCTTTTACAGCTGCTTCTGTAAATCTTTGAATATTTGCATCTAATGTTAAATAAATATCTTTCCCATTTTCAGCATCTATTCTCGTTTCTTTGGTATCTGGTATTTTATATCCACTACGATCTTGTTGATATGTCAAACTACCATTTGTTCCTCTTAATAAATCATCGTATTTTGCTTCTATTCCTAATTCTCCTTGAATCACAGAACTTGTGACAGTTTTACCATTCACTGTCTCTTCTATTTCATTTTGTTTCGCATAACCAATTACATAAGAAGCGAAATCTCCATTGGGATAATAACGTTTATAACTTTCTATAAATCCAATTCCAGGAAGTCCTAAACTTTCTATTTCTTCTTTTTTTAATTCACTAATACCTCTTCCTCCAGGTCCTAATTCTACTTGATAAGCATTGGTATTTAATAATCTTAGTAAATATTCTGTTGTCATATTTAATACAGGCGCTAATTTTTCGGCTGTCATTTGTTTATCTACAACATGTTTTGGTGTTGATGCATTTTCACTTCTACTTTCATCTAAATATGCGATTACGGTATAAGAAGATACATTCAGTGCTAATGTATTACCATCTTTATCATAAATCGTTCCTCTACTCGCATACAATGTTCTTGTCACTGTATTTCTCTGTTTGGCAAATTCATCCATATTAATTCCATATACGGTTGGTGAAAGAGATAAATAAGCAAATTGTATATATAACAAAAAAATGAGGCCAGCAAAGCCCAAAAATATAAATTTAGGAAATTTCCATTGTTTCATATCTCGGCCTTTCTGTACCACATTCATCACCTCAGTTTTGGTTAATAATAATGATATTGTCGTTATTATACTCTAATCCCATATCGGCTACAATATCTTTTACTTTATCAAAAGAAGTTAATTCACTTACTTTCATATTTAAGCTTTCATTTTTCTTCTCTTGATCTGTAATTTCATATTTCACTTTTTCTACTTCCATCTTTAAATTTCCGATATTCGTACCACAAAAAATTTGTAAGACAACTGTGAAAAAAGCAGCAAATACCGCACTACTGTATAATATTTTTTCTCCTTTTGTAATACGTGTTTTTTTCTTTCTCTTCTTCACAATATCCCTCTATTCTTTTACTTTTTCTATGACTCTTAATTTCGCACTACGAGCTCTTCTATTTTCTTCTAATTCTTCTTTACTCGGATGGATGGTTTTAATCATGTGAAAATTTGGTTTTAAGTTATCCGGAATCACTGGAAGGTTTTTTAGTTCATTTGGTACTGTACTAACTTCTTTCATCATTCTTTTACAAATGATATCTTCCAACGAATGGAACGTAATCACACAAACCCTACCGTTTACATCTATTAATTCTAATGCATCTTTTAATGCTTTTTCAAAGACATTTAATTCATCATTTACTTCAATCCGAATTGCTTGGAATACTTTTCTTGCTGGATGATGTTCACGACGATATTTTTCAGGAACACTATTTTTAATAATTTCAACAAGTTCTAATGTTGTAACAATTTCTTTTTCTTGTCTTTTCTCTATGATTTTTTTAGCAATACTTGGTGCGAATTTTTCTTCTCCATATGTTTTCATAATATCAACTAATTGTTCATATGAATAGGTATTAATAACTTGGTATGCATCTTTTTTTTGTGTTTGATCCATACGCATATCTAATCTTGCATCCTTATGAAAGCTAAATCCTCTTTCATCTTCATCTAATTGAGGACTAGAAACACCTAAATCAAATAATATTCCATCTACTTTATGAATTCCTAATTCTTGTAACTTTTCTTTCAAATGAACAAAGTTACTTTTGATAATTGTAAAATTCGATGAAATATTAGAAAGACGATTCCTAGCACTGGTAATTGCTTCTTCATCTTGATCAAAAGCATATAGATGTCCTTTTGGTATTCTCTTTAATATTTCACTACTATGTCCCCCATATCCTAGGGTACAATCAACAACGATTGCATCTTCTTTTAAATTTAAATATTGAATGGCTTCTTCTAATAATACACTCTTGTGCATACTCACACCTACATTTCCATGTTAGAAAATAATGAATCCGCCATCACAGAGAAGTTTTCTTCATTCTCATCTAGTAATTGTTGCCATAATTCTTGGCTCCAAATTTCTAAATGATCACTAACCCCTACAATGACACAATCTTTTTTTAATTCCGCATAATGAATGAGTGGTGCTTGAATATTAATACGACCTTGCTTATCAAATTCACATGTCGTAGCACCTGATAAGAAAAATCTCATAAAATTTCTGGCATCTTTGGTATTAGGTAATTTCTGGTACTTTGTAATGATGGTTTCCCACTCTTGTTTTGGATAAACATATAAACAACGATCTAATCCTCTTGTTACAACAAAAGATTCCCCTAAGTCATAACGTACTTTTGAAGGAATAGTAATTCTACCTTTTTCATCAATGGTATGATGATACTCTCCCATTAGTAACATATAATCACCCACTTTGCCCCACATATATCCACTATGTACCACTATTCTACCTTAAATTCTTAAGAAAGTAAAGAGTTCTAACCAAAAGTCTAAAAAAATGCTGCGACAAATTGTGTAAAATAGAACAATTTCCCTCTTGACACAAAAAAAGGAGAGTATCTCCTTTTAATAAATAATCCATGCCCCTAATATAATTGCAAGTAAAATATAAAGTACTACAATAATTAAATAATTTGTATGATTACGGCATGTTGGTCTTTCTTGTGGTGTTCCACCACAGTTGTTTTGGCAAGCCATTTTATTCACCTCCTAACGGATTAAATATATGCTCCAAGTATGATAATTAAAAGAATAAATAATACTAAGACAATAGCAGCGCCAGATACACCAGTATTACACATAAACTCATTCCTCCTTTTTTTCTCTTTTCAAGAATATTTTATGGGAAAATACATAATATGTGATTACTTAAATGGAAATTATTGAATTTTTTTAGTGTTTTTGCTATGATAGATATGTTATCAGAAAGGAGCTTATATGAAAAATAAGAAATTAACATTATTAGGTGTTACCATGTGTTCAGTGTTACTTCTTACAACTGGATGTGGTGAGGTTGCGAAATTAAAAGATGGAAAAGAAGTTGTTGGAAAAATTAAAGGATATACAATTACTGCTGAAGATTTATATGCAGAATTAAAAGAACAAGGTGGTTCACAAGTCTTTACTAATATGATCGATAATTATATTGCCAATAAAGAAATCAAATCTAATGAAGATGCAGAAGATTATGCAAATAGTCAAATTGAAGCTTATAAAAGTCAATATGAACAACAAGGACAAGATTTTAATGAAGTATTAGTTAGTTCTGGATATAAAAATGAACAACAATTTAAAGAAGAATTAATTTTAAGTTATAAAAAAGATAAAGTTGTTGAGAATTATTTAAAAGATGAATTAACTGATGAAGAAATTCAAGATTATTACGATGAAAATATTTTTGGTGACATGACTGTTCGTCATATTTTAATTAAACCTGATACTGATACAGATGCAAGTGATGAAGATCAAGAAAAGGCTGAAGAAAAAGCAAAAAAAGAAGCTGAAAATATTATTAAGAAATTAGATAAAGGTGAAAAATTTGAAGATCTTGCCAAAGAATATTCTGATGACGAAGGAACAAAAGAAGATGGTGGTCTTTTAGAAAACTTCTCAAAAGATAGTGTTGTCACTGAATTCTGGGACGCATCATATAAATTAAAAGATGGTGAATATACAAAAGAACCAGTAAAAAGTGAATATGGATATCATGTTATTCTTAGAGTCAGTCAAAAAGAAAAACCAAAGTTAAAAGAAGTAAAAGATACGATTAAAGAAACGCTTGTTACAAATAAACTAAGTAGTGATACTACTTTAAAAACGACAACTTGGGTAAATATTCGTAAAAAATATAATTTAAATATTGAAGATTCAGAAATTCAAGATGGATATGATTCTTTAACAAAGTAAATAGTACATTCTATTTACTTTTTATTTGTCAAATTATAACAAATAGCAACATCCCTCTACTTTATTGATTTAAATTTTGATATAATAAACGTATCATAGGAGTGTGAGATTATGAGATGTCGATTATGTTTAACAGAATTACCACAAGGTCAAATTGTATGTCCTATTTGTGGCTTAGATAATTCTAGTTATTATCAAGAAGAAGTAAAAAAAGAAGTAGAAAATAAAGAAACAACCCCTAATAATATTCAAAATTCTCAAACACCATCTGTAGAATTAAAACAAGAACCTACATTAATACATACCATACCAAATCAGGAACAGGTAAATATACCTACCAATCAGTCTGTGGTAACAAATAAAGTAGCAGAGCCTGTTCAACAAGAAACAAATATGCTAAAGGAAAATGTCTCTGTAACAATGCCAGGAAATCATTCTAACTCGATTACAGGGCAAGTAAATCAACCAATCATGACAGAAACGGTTGCGCAAGAGAAAAATGTTACACAAACGATTTCAACACCATCCGTAGAACCACAAGAACAAATAGCAGCAACTCCGCTACAGACAAATACAGAAACAGTTTCTACACCAACAACAGAAACAAATATTATAACTCCAATTCCAGAAATCAATGCTGCTCCTTCTCAACCATTGCCAAACACATCATCTAACCAAGCAACAACTATTCCAGCTCCAAATATGATAATGCCTAATAATCAATCTGTTACGAATTCTAATACGGTTGAACAAGCACCAATTCAAAAGAAAACTAATTCCATGTTATTTCATAATGTATTTATGTTTCTTACTGGTTTTTCTATTTTGATATCTTTAATTACTGCTTTTCTATTTCAATTTAATACTACTACGATTACTCCAATTGTTTATTCAGGAATTATGTTATTTGGACTTTTTACAAGAGCAAATTATGGACGTATACTAGCAATGATTCAAGGTATTATGACTACGATTCTTGGAGTGATCATTACAATTATTGGAGCCTTTGCTGCTCCCCTTATATTAGGAATTGTTCAATCATTAAATATTACTTTTATTCCTGCTTCTATTGTTTGTATTCTAGGAATTGCTATTTTTATATATGGTATTTGTGTCTTTGTTTATTATAAAAAAAGAAAAGGATTATTTCATTAAAAATAGGAATCATTCGATTCCTATTTTTAGCATTTTATAGCACTTTAAACTATTTTTTTCTTTTTTATATAACGCTAATGGCTCTTTATTTTGATTGATAAAAAAGACAATATCTAATTGTTCAGGATTATCTATTTTCGCACCATTTAATACTTTCTTTTCTAATTCTCCTGTAATGATACGCGTTTCAAACATTTTATGTAACACGTCATAAATAGAATGAATTTGAAATTGATTATTTTTTATTTGGGCAATTGTATTGGCGTCTTCTAATTTAAAATGCCCTACTTTGGTACGCATCAATTCTGTCATAGTCCCTATCGTATGAAAATGAGTGGCAATATCTTCTACTAAGCTTCTAATATAGGTACCTTTGCTTACCCTTGTCAAAAACGTTAATTTCTGTTCTTGTTCTTGCCAATCTATCACTTGTAACGTTTCAATTGTCACTTCTCTTTTTGGTAACGTGACTTCTTCTCCCCTTCTAGCGTATTCATATAATTTTTTTCCATTGATTTTGACAGCTGAATAAACTGGTACTTCCTGTTGATAAGTTGTAGGTATATCACTGATTACTTGTTTTATTTGTTCCCTGTTAATATGACTTTCTCTTTGTTCCACAATCGTACCTGTTATATCTTTTGTATCTGTTTTGATTCCAAATATCATGGATGCGATATATTCTTTTTGATGAGATGTTAATACTTCTACTAATTTCGTTGCTTTTCCAATACAAATCACTAATAAACCAATAGCCATAGGATCTAAAGTTCCTGTATGGCCTACTTTTTTTGTATGACAAACACGACTCACTATATTAACAACATCTCTACTCGTCATTCCTTTTTCTTTATTTACTAAAATAATTCCATCCATTTATATCACCACTGTTATTATATATACTTTTATAACAAAAGAAAAGTATCTACTCGATACTATTTCTCACATTGATAACCTTCGTCTTCTAATTCTTTGATAAATTCAGAAGTATCTACTTTTTGATCCTTACTTTTTGCAAAGTTAGAATCTACTTTTTCTAATGAATCTTTAGAAGCTTTTTCAAAATCCAAGTCAATGTTTACATTAATTTTTTTGTCATTTTGCTTTACACTCGTTTTGATTCCCTCTGCTTTCATATCACCATAAGTTGATTCTAATACTGATTTAGCAACCCCAATCATACTATCAGGTTGATTACTTAAATCAACTGTGACATCCATTGTAAGTGTTTGTATTTTCTTACTTTTAAACACTGCTTCAATTCTTTGTGTTGAATCCATACCACTTTCATTTCCCTCTTTGGTACATACAATTGTTTCATTCACAAAGAAACATCCACTTAACATACTGGAAATCAATATACTTCCTAAGACAACCATTTTCTTCATCATATCACTCCTCCTATTTTCATTATATCGATATTTCTTGTATAATACAAGATTAATCTCGATCTTGATAGATAAAAATGAGACGAAGTAAATTTAAGATAGTAGAAGCTAGACTTGCGACATAAGTCATCGCTGCTGCTTTTAACATATTTGAAACATTTGTCATCTCTTCTTTTTTCGCAAGATTTAATCTTTCTATTTCTTCCATACCTCGTTTTGAAGCATCTATTTCTACTGGTAATGTGACAAGTTGAAAAATTAAAGTTGCAAGTAACATAATCATTCCTAGTAATAAATATGCAGTAATACCTGCAAAAGCAGAAATAATAATTACGAAATAACCGAGATAACTCACTAAATTTACAACTGGTACTAAAGCACTACGTAAACGGTAAAAAAGATAACCTTCTTTTTTTTGAATCGCATGACCACATTCATGGGCAGCTACTGCTAAAGATGCGATGGAATCATCCTGAAATACATGATTAGAAAGACGAATCACGTTTCTTCCAGGATCATAATGATCGGTTAATTCACCAGATACTTGGACAACATAAATATCTTCTAATCCATTCGCATCTAATATTTTACGAGCTATTTCTTGCCCACTTAACATCTGTTCATTACGAATTCGCATCGTTTCATGATATGTTTTCATAATATGACTTTGGGCATAAATAACTACAACGATTCCTATTATAAATAATATAATTTCCAATTAATCACCCTCTAATTTATTTTTTCAAAAACAGTTCCTTCTCTGGTATCACGGATTTGAATTCCCATATCTTTTAAAATATCACGAATTTCATCAGCACGTTTGAAATTCTTCTCTTTTTTGGCTGTATTTCTTTCCTCTATCAAAGATAATACTTTTTGCTTTAATATATCATCAATTTTTTCTTGTTCTAATAAAGAAAGTGATAGTACTTGATCAAAATCTTTTACTAATTCTAGTTTTGTTTTATGATTTAAATTACTTTTTAAAACTTCATATAAAACAGTAAGGGCATTCGCTGTATTTAAATCATCACTTAGGGCATCTTTAAATTTTTGTTGGTATGTATCAAATAGATCTTGTTCTATTTCTCCTTCTACATGAGAAGAAATATGTTTAATTTTACTTTTTAATGATTGATAAGAGGATACTGCTCTATCTAAAGAAGCATAAGAGAACGCTAATTGTTTACGATAATGAGATTCTAAACAGAAATAACGGTAACTTAATGGATCATATCCCTTTTCTATCAAGAGAGATAAAGTTAAGAATTCACCATTACTTTTACTCATTTTTCCTGTTTCATCATTTAAATATTCTCCATGCATCCAGTAATTACACCATTTATGTCCTAAATAAGCCTCACTTTGAGCAATTTCATTGGAATGATGGGGAAAAATATTATCTACCCCTCCACAGTGAATATCTAAATATTCTCCTAAGAAATGAATGGCAATATTAGAACATTCAATATGCCATCCAGGATATCCTACCCCCCATGGACTATCCCATTTCATCGCTTGATTATTAAATTTAGAATTCGTAAACCATAACCCAAAATCAGCTGGATTTTTCTTAAATGTATCATGTTCCACATCATCTCTTACTGCCACTTTTAAATCATCAGGATTTTTTCCAGATAATTGATAGTAGTTCGGCATTTTTGATACATCAAAATAAACATTTCCATTTGCTTGATATGCATATCCATCTTTTAATAATTTTTCAATCATATGAATATAATCATCTATATGATCTGATGCTTTAGATACATATTGTGGTTTTTTTATATTTAATTTTTTACAATCTTCAAAAAAGGCATCGGTATAATATTGGGCAATTTCATATACACTCTTTTTTTCACGTAATGCCCCTTTTACCATTTTATCTTCCCCATCATCAGAATCATTCGCAAGATGTCCTACATCTGTAATATTCATCGTTCTAATAACAGAATATCCTAAATAATTTAAACTCTTTTCTAAAATATCTTCAAAAATATAAGTACGTAGATTCCCAATATGAGCATAATCATATACAGTTGGTCCACAAGTATACATTTTAATTTCGTTGCCATGATTTGGAATCAATGGTTCTATTTTTTTTGTTAATGTATTATAAACTTTCATGTCATCACCTTTGTATTATTATAACATAAAGTATTTCTTTATGCTTCCATTATTTCAAATTTTAACAATTCTATTTCATCCAGCAATTGACTTCTGATTGGAGTTACTAATTGTGTAGATAAATATTTTTTAGAATCATCAGGACAAACAGTTACATTTTTCTTCTCACCATTGGTAAGAATACTTGCTAATACGTTTGCACCAGCTGTAATTCCCACTCCGAGTCCTATATGTGATAATTTCTGAGACATAGCTAAAGCATCTTTAGATTCTATTAATACAATTTGATCAATTAAGTTCCTATCAACAATATTTGGGATGAAATCATCACCAATTCCTTCTAATAAATGATTCCCACTATATCCTTGTGATAATAATGGAGCTTCTTTTGGTTCTAAAGCAATCACCTTGATATTAGAGTCTAATTCTTTCAAACATTTTCCAACTCCCATTAAGGTTCCTCCAGTTCCAATTCCCGAAACAAATCCCCCTATTTCTTCTTTTACAGTTTCTAGTATCTCTTTTCCTGTTGTTTCATAATGAGCCATTATATTTTCTTGATTTTCAAATTGACACGGACAAAACCCTCCTTGTTCTCGAGCCATTTCTTGTGCTCTTCTGATACATTCTTGAAACCCACCTTCTTCTTTGGATATCAAATGTACTTTTGCCCCATATAATTTCATTAATTGAACACGTTCTATACTAACCCAATCTGGCATAAAAATAATCACCGGATGATGATAATATGCTCCAATGGCTGCGAATGAAATACCAGTATTACCACTTGTTGCCTCAATAATTGGCATGTTTTCTTTTAATAATTTTTTTTCTTTTGCTTTCTCTATGATGCGAAGAGCAATTCGATCTTTGATACTACCTGTTAAATTAAAATATTCTAGTTTTATATAAATATAATCTATTTTATTTTTAAAACGATAATATAGTTTTACACATGGTGTATTTCCAATTAATTTTTTCATATTTCTCCCCCACTTTTATTCCATTCCAAATATCATAAAATTGTGACTAATTATTGCATTTTCAAAATATCTATGATATTATATAAAAGTCATGGACCTTTAGCTCAGTTGGTTAGAGCATCCGGCTCATAACCGGGCGGTCGTAGGTTCGAGTCCTACAAGGTCCACCACGATAGTAAAAAAAGTCTTGGTTACATACAAGACTTTTTATTTTTTTTCAATTGTAATTGTAATATGATTTTTTCTAGCAAGATCTAATAATGTTTGAATTCCATAGTTTACTGCATCTGCCTCATATTTTTGAATACTAATTTCACTTTTACCAATATCTTTTGCAAATTCTTTTTGTGTTTTCTCACTCCACTCACGCATAATTTTAATTAATTCACCCTTTGTATATTCATTGTTTTTAATTACTACTTTCATATCAATCACCTATTATCGACAGTATATCGAAAAATAGTTTCAAATTTTCAATTTCCATAACGTGATTATGGGATGATTACTTCTATACTTATCCAAGTTTTAATTTTATATTCTATAGAGCTCTTTAAATTTCACAAAATATTAAAAAAAGAACTTGAAATGTCATAGTTTATGTTGTATAATCATAAATGTATTAGCAAATTGCGGGTGTGGCGAAATTGGTAGACGCACTGGCCTTAGGAGCCAGCGCCTTACGGCATGTGGGTTCGAGTCCCTTCACCCGCACCACTTTGGAAATCCGTTCGAAGTATTCGAACTTTTGGTATTAGAATCAATCAGAAATGATTGTTTTTTTTATAATACATTATGTAGTGCATTGTTCCAAGCACTTAAATATAATAATAATATTCATTTTGATTATATAAAAAGAATACAACACAGGTTATATTCTAAAGGTAATAATTTGTTAAGTTATGGGTTAAAATTGGTTCCCTATGATAGTAATGCGATAGAACTTAAGAATTTAGTGAATTATTTAATATCAACAAAAAAGTGAGCTTTCCCCTGACTGAAGGACCCCACAAGGCAAGCTTGCTGGTGTGAATTCATCGCACCCTTCAGTAACTCAGCGAACTACTCACTCACTGACTAAATATTATCAAAAAAATAATATCTTGTCAATTATATTATATGTAGAAAATTTAAAAATCATACAAGAAATGTTTATATTTTGAAAAATGATATTATTGCTTTAATTAACAGTTGATCTAAAATTATCATTATAAAATTGTTGTATGCCCTCTCTTAGGACATTATAAAGAAATAAACCGTTGAATTTCAACGGTTTTTATTTGTCTTAACTTCATGTAATAATCGAATAAACTGACGATCTGATAAATGATATGCACTAAATTTACCCATAAATTTAATATATAATATTTGTGGTTCTAATGAATCATTAGCACATATAAATTGTTTCATTGGATTATTTTCACTTATATATTCAAAAAAGTATGTAATTGCTTGTTGAATGGGACTAATCGTTATTTCTTTTGGTTTTTGATGTTTTAACAATACGGTTTGATAAATTTTATAGTAACCATCTGCAGAGATATGATAGTTTTTTATTTTACGCATTTTCTCATCATATAAATAAATCGTAATTTGATTATGATCTTGTATTTGATCTAAATAAGCTAATAATAAAAGAAGACTCATACCTGTATTCATACCAGGTGTCATCCATATATTTAATTTCTTATATTTATGTTGAAATAAAGGTTTTAATGGTTTTATGATATCTTTTTCATACTCTTTTATACTAATTTTAAGACTCTCTGAACGTTTTTTTATAAAAGAATGAGAAAATATATCAGAAGATAATTTCCCCTCTGTAATGAGTTCTAAAAACAAAATAATAAGACCACTTTGTTTTCCATGGTTTGTTATAAATTGATATAATTCATCATCCAAAACAATATTTAATTCATCCATATCATCACCTGTTATAAAAAAAGAAAGTTCCCTTTCTATTTTTGAATCATATTTAATAAATTAATTTTAAAAATATCTTTATCAGCATGCTCTTTAGAAACCATAATTCCCTTATAAGTTTCAAGCTCAGATTGATGCCCTTCACTTAAAATATCTACAGGTTTAATATAATCTAACATAATAATTTTCTCATTCTCATAAACATGATATACAAGAACAATATCGCCATGTACTTTAGAAAATAAAACATCTGTTGGAAGTTTTAACTCATATGTTTTCATTTTTTTCTGAGCATTGGTAGACACTAACTTACCAAGTAATTTTCCTTCTTTTAATTGAGGGTAATATTCAAAATATAACTTTTTAAAAGCTAACATATTGTATTTCTTTAAAGAACGTTCTAACTTCTTAAATTCATTTTCATCCGTATAGTCAAAAATATAAAACTCTTTCATTTTTATTACCCTCCCTTCTATCGCTATAGTCTATTTTTATTATAACACGTTTAAAAAAAACTTGTCAATGAAATCAGCAAGAAAAAAGCTATCTATGATAGCTTTCTTTATTATCTTGTTTTTTGTGTTTCGTCTTGTGTTGCTTGAGCCTGTTGTTGTGCTTGCTCTGCATAATAATCTTTATTCATTTCATACTCAGCAAGAGCAGTTCCCCATCCAGCAGCCCATGCATCTTCAAATCCTGCATATTGTGTAGGACATGCTGCACATGGTGCACCAGTTGTATTTGCTC
>CASEIJ010000038.1 GCA_949288035.1 uncultured Mycoplasmatota bacterium | reverse complement strand
TTATGAAATTTTAACGAAGAGGTGAGAAAATGGCAAAAGAAGATGTAATTGAATTAGAAGGGAAAGTTGTTGAAACTTTACCAAATGCTAATTTTAAAGTAGAACTTGAAAACGGACACACGATTATAGCCGGCGTTTCTGGTAAAATCCGAATGCACTATATTCGCATTTTACCAGGTGATAGAGTGACCGTGGAAGTTTCAACATATGATTTAACACGCGGGCGTATAACCTATAGAAAATAATAGGAGGGATTTATATGAAGGTAAGACCATCGGTAAAACCAATTTGCGACAAATGTCGTGTAATCAAACGTAAAGGTAGGGTTATGGTAATTTGTGAAAACCCTAAACACAAACAAAGACAAGGTTAAAAATAGGAGGTGTTTTAATGGCACGTATTAAAGGTATTGATTTGCCAAATAACAAGAGAATTGAAATCGCATTAACTTACATCTATGGTATTGGAAGAAGTCTTGCTACTAGAATTTGTAATGATGCAAACGTAAATGTAAATACAAAAGCAAAAGACTTAACTCAAGAAGAGTTAGTTCGTATTCGTGATGAAGTAAATAAATATACTACTGAAGGTGATTTACGTCGTGAAATCAACATGAATATCAAAACAAAAATGGAAATTAATTCTTACCAAGGTACTCGTCATAAAAAAGGTTTACCTGTAAGAGGTCAAAGAACTAACCGTAATGCTAGAACTCGTAAAGGTAGAGGAAAAGTTGTAGCAAATAAAAAGAAATAATAAACGTTAAAGGAGGTTATGAAAATGGCTTATAAACCAAGAAAACGTAAAGTGAAGAAGAATGTACCTGAGGGTAAGGCTTATATTCATTCTACATTTAATAACACAATTGTAACAATTAGTGATAAAGATGGAAATGCAATTAGTTGGGCTTCAGCTGGTACTTTAGGATTTAAAGGAAGTAAAAAATCAACTCCATTTGCTGCAGGTCAAGCAGCAGAAGCAGCAGGAAAAGCAGCTGCAGGTATGGGTATGAAAAAAGTTGAAGTTTTTGTAAAAGGAATTGGTTCTGGACGTGAAACTGCTGTTCGTTCATTACAAACTGCTGGACTTGAGATTACTGCAATCACTGACGTTACACCTATACCACATAATGGATGCCGTCCACCAAAACGTCCACGTGGATAATAAGAAAAGGAGTGTGGAATAGTGTTAAATTTTGAAAAACCTATTTATAAAATAACAGATTATGTAGAAAATAATAATTATGGAAAATTTGAATTAGAACCTCTTGAAAGAGGATTCGGTACAACAATTGGAAATGCACTTAGAAGAGTTATGCTATCAAGCATGCCGGGAAGTGCAATCGTTGCTGTAAAGATTGATGGAGTTGCACATGAATTCCAAACAATTGAAGGTATTGTAGAAGATGTTACAACCATTATTTTGAACTTAAAAAATATTGTTGTAAAAAATCATTCTGATGAAGATAAAACAATGCATTTATATGTAGATACTGAAAAAACAGTAACTGCTGCTGATATTGAAACCGATGCTGATGTTGAAATTATCAACAAGGATCAAGTAATCGCTACTGTTTCTAAAGGTGGTAAATTAGATATGGAATTTATCGTAAGTAATGGTCGTGGATATGTTCCATCTAATGAAAATAAAAAATTACTAGAAAATAAAAAAATTGGATTTATTCCAATTGATGCATTGTATTCTCCAATTGAGAGAATTAGTTATGATGTTACAAATGCACGTGTTGGACAAGATGCAAGTTATGATAAATTAACTATGAATGTTCAAACAAATGGTTCACTTCGTCCAGAAGAAGCTATGGCTTTAGGAGCAAAGATTTTAATTGAACATTTAAATATTATTACAAACTTAAGCGAAATTGCTGATACAACAGGTATTATGAATGCGAAACAAGAAGATAGCAAAATGAAGAAATTAGAAACATCAATTGATGATTTAGACTTTTCTGTTCGCGCATATAATTGTTTAAAACGTGCAGGTATTAATACGCTTGGAGATTTAACTGAAAAATCAGAAATGGAAATGATGAAAATTCGTAATTTAGGTAAAAAATCTTTAAAAGAAGTAATTGATAAAATTAAAGATATGGGACTTAAATTTCGTGATGAAGACTAGTTAGGAGGGAATATAATGGCTTATAGAAAATTAGGACGTACGAATAAACATAGAAGAAGTATGCTTGCTAACCTAACAAAAGATGTCATCATGAATGGAAGAATTCAAACAACTGAAACAAGAGCAAAAGAAGTTCGTAAGTTTGTTGATAAGATGATTTCATATGGAAAAGATGGATCTTTAGTAGCAAGAAGAAGAGCATTAGCTTTCTTACATAATGATAAAGCAGCTGTAAAGAAAGTATTTGATGAATTAGCACCTCGTTATGCAACTCGTAATGGAGGGTATACTAGAATCTTAAAATTAGATGAAAGAAAAGGTGACGATGCACTTATGGTCATCTTAGAATTAGTAGAAGAAGCATAATTGCTTCTTTTTTTGTAAAAAGACTTGTAAAATTTATGTTGTTATAGTATCATGGTGACCGTTGGGAGGTATTTATGTGACTGATTTAGAGCAAATTTTAATTGAAAAAATACCGGTATCTATTAAAAAAAATATTAAAATTTTTAACTTATTAAGTACGGAAATTCATAACTTCTTTTTTGCGCCTGGAGATATAAAAACAAAAAGTCATGGTAATACTTATATATTGCAAAAAGATAATTTAGTGAACCACAAACCATATCATAATAATAGTTTTAATTATTTAAAATTTCAAATAGATAATCAGGAACAGTGTCAATTATATTGTGGAGTAACCAAGAAAATCACAGATGAAGATAATCAAAGACATTCCATTTTAAATACAAAAACGATTCAATGTTATTATAATCAAGATCAAAATTTACATGTTGACATCCAAAATCAAACATTTCAAGATGATGAAACAAAAGCATATCCAGGTCTTTTATTCAGGTATGTTGAAGCTGCAAAAGAAAAATTATTATTTCATGAGAATGGTAAATGTATAAAAAAAGAAACATATCAGGGATATGCAATACATTCTCTTCCTTTTTTGCATCAATCTTTAGAAAATAGTATTGTTAGTGATGATGATTTCAATATTCACATTGATTGCCCTAATTATGAATTTGTAAATATTATAGATAATCAAGTTTATATTAGAAAATTGTATGATCCATTAGAAGGGGAAAAAATCTTTACGACAACCATAGATAATATCGACGATAATTTAAATATTGTGAATGAAAATATATTAATTCCAATTGATATTGATATATGGAATGAAGTCATGAATAGAGTTATGAAAAAATCATAATTCTTTTTTTTAATTAAATTTTTATTTCAAGAACATTCTTTTTTGTTGTATACTATTATTAGTAGGTGAAGATATGAAAAAGGGATGGTTTATTGTATTATGTGTTTGTCTTTTATTACCATTATCTGTAAAGGCAGATTCTAATATTAATTACAAAAAAATTGCATTACAAATAAAAATTACGAAAGATAGTAAAGCATATATTACAGAAACAGGAGAAATTGGTGGACAGGGAAAAAATGTTATTGTCAGAAGATTACCATTTTATTTTGTAACCCAATCTGGTGATAAAAGACTTGCTAAAATCAGTGATGTTGAGGGAAGTGCCCTTTCTTTTCGTTATTCAAATTTTGGAAATGCGATGTATTTACAAGCAAAAACAAACGATAAAAACCAAACCTATACGCTATCTTATATTTACGATTTTTCAAGTATTGAAGGAATAGGAAATACTTTATATATCCCATTGTTACAAAAAGAAGATTATGCAAATATAGATCTATTATCTTTTGATATTGAATTTAAAAATTTAGATCATATAGATTACTTTCAGTGGTTATTTGATCAAGAAATAGTTGCTGATAATATGATAAACTATCATGTTTCAGAAAGTCATATTACTGCTAATATTTCTACATTAAAAAAGCATTCTGATCTTTCTTTTATGGTAGAAATTCCTAATGATTATTTTTATCAGGATCACAATAATTATCATACCAATGCTCTCTTATTTTTCTTATTTACCGGATTTATGCTAATTATAGTTTTTATTATTTATTTAATGGCTAAAAGAAAGGTAAAAAGACCTCCATATGTAAAAACCCCTCCAGGAGATTTAACTCCTCCAGAAATAGGACTTATGTACAAAGGAGAGGCTGGTGATAAAGAAATTACTTCTTATATTGTTTCTTTTGCTACAAAAGGATTTTTAAAAATAGAAGAAATTACAAAAAAGGATCATAGTAAAGTATTTCAATTAAGAAAGTTAAAAAATATGAAAAGCGATGACGAAGTTGAATTATATGTTTTTGAACAATTATTTTCTAAATCGGATTGTGTTGTGATAGATTCATTAAAGGGAAAATTCTATGCGAAATTAGCATATGCGAAAAAACAATTAAATAATCGTTCTTTAGAAGATAAAATATATGATAAAAAATCTTATTTTCTACTTTATTTAATTTATGGTTTAACATTATTTGCCTTTTTATCTTTAGAATTGTGCTTTTGTTTTAGTGTGATCGGTATTTTATCTGATTCGATTATTTGTGTTTTATTCACATTTTTTGCAATTCTATGTCTATTATTTACAATTAAACATTCTGTTCCACATTTAAAACAAATTGCTTATGTAATTGTATTTATACCACTTACTATCATGGCTTTATACTCTTTTACTGATTTAAGATATAATTGGTTTTATGTTGTCTGTATTATTATGATGTTAGTTATGCTTTTCTTGGGAAAGGAAATTCAAAAAAGATTTCAGGAACATTCTTATATTGTTCGTAAAATTGAAGGATTTCGTAGGTATTTAAAAGATGCTCAAGCAAAATCAAGCGAGCAATTTTATGAATATTTACCATATGCTTATGTATTAGGTGTTTCAAAACAGTGGATTCGTCATAATCAAGATAATAAAATTGTTTTACCTACATGGATTAACCATGAAATTGAATTATCTTCTTTTGCTAAATTATTTGAATATTATATGGAAGTAATTCATACTGTATTTTCTATGATTCCAGAAAGTAAAATTCCAAAATATCAACATCGTAAACAAACTCGTCAAAATCAAAATAGAAAAAACTTTGAAGAAGAAACAAAAATTGCTGATGAAGCATCTAAAATACAAAAAGAAAAAAAAGAACACGAAAAGGGCAAATAGCCCTTTTTCGTTGAATATCCTAAGAAAATATTATATAATGAATATGGTGATAATATGCTAGCATTAATAACTGGAGCAAGTTCTGGTATTGGTCGAGATATGGCCCGTGTCCTAAGTGAGATGGGGTATGATTTAATATTAGTGGCCAGAAGAAAAACAAAACTACAAGCTTTAAAAAAAGAATTAAATACAAATGTTGAATGTATTGTGATGGATATATCTACAACTTTTAATTGTATGGAATTATATCAACAAGTAAAAGATAAAGATATTGATATTGTAATTAACAATGCAGGATTTGGATTATTTGGAGAATTCAGTGATACTAATTTGGATAAGGAATTGGATATGATAGATTTAAATATTAAATCTGTTCATACCCTAACAAAATTATTTTTAAAAGATTTTATGAAAAAAGATAAAGGTTATATTTTAAATGTGGCATCTGCAGCAGCCTTTTTACCAGGTCCTTTGATGTCGACTTATTATGCGACAAAAGCATATGTTTTAAGATTTACAGAAGCAATTCACGAGGAATTAAGAAAAGCGAAAAGTCATGTGTATATTGGTGCTTTATGTCCAGGACCGGTAAATACGGAATTTAATAAAGTTGCTAAAGTATCGTTTTCACTTTCTGGATTAGAAAGTAGAGAAGTTGCTGAATATACAATCAAAAAGATGTTTCATAAAAAAATGATAATTATTCCTGGAATAACAATGAAAGTAAGTAAATTTTTAACTCGTTTTGTTTCGGATCAGTTGCTATTAAAAATTGCATATCGTATACAAAGTAAGAAAAGAGATTAACTCTCTTTTTTTTGTTAGTTGTCAAGGAGATAAAACTATATTATAATAATACTTTATAAGTGGTGAGAAAGATGGATATAATAACTTTAAAAGATGTAACGTTTCATTACAATACAACAACGATTCTAAAAAAAATAAATTTAACAATTCAGAAAGGAACTTTTTTAACAGTATTAGGACCAAGTGGGAGTGGGAAAACAACATTGTTACAATTATTATTAGGAACGTTACAAACACAAGAAGGTAAAATCTTGGTTGAAAATGATTTGTTAGATGTACAACATATGAAAGAAATACGCAGTATGATTGGTTTTGCGTGTGACTTATCCGGTCAGTATTTAACATCTAATACCATTACGTCAGAGTTGGCTTTTGTATTAGAAAATTTGTGTTATCCAAAAAATGAAATGAAAGAAAGAATTGAAGAGATTGCTCAATTATTTGATATTGATGAATTATTAGATGCATCTCCTCAAGCTTTAAATTATTCTGAAAAACAAGTAGTTGCTATTGCATCTGCTCTTGTACATCATCCTAAAATTTTATTATTAGATGAAGCTTTTTATGGTATGAATTCGTACGATGTTGAAAAAGTATTTCGTATTTTGAAGAGACTAAATCGTGAACAAGACGTAACCATTATATGTGTTACTTCTCATGTTGAATATAGTTTATATGGAAAAGAAATTGTTGTATTAAAAAATGGGAAAGTGTTTTTAAAAGGTAAAAAACAAGATGTTTTACAAGAGGAAAGAAAATTAAAGCAAGCTTCTTTAGAACTTCCATTTATGGTAGATTTATCTCATAAATTATCTTATTATGGACTTGTTGATAAACCAATATATAATATGAGTAGGATGGTGAAACACCTATGGAAATAAGATGTAAAAATGTTACTTATCAAGATCCATTACTTGATTACCAAGATTCTATATTAGATATTACATATACTTTTCATAATGATCAAATATATGGAGTCATTGGACCGAGTGGGAGTGGTAAAACAACTTTATTAGAACTTCTTTCAAAAGAAAAAATACCTAGTAGTGGTATGATCCAACTAGGTTCCGAAAAAAAATGCATGCCATCTAGAAATATTGGTTATTTACATCAAAATTTAGAGCATCAATTTATTGGTTTAACAGTAGAAGAAGAATTAGACTATTTATTAGAATCATTTTCTTATCGATTAAAAGAAAAAAATAAAAGAATCAAAGAAGTATTAATTATGGTAGGTTTAGATGATAGTTATTTAAATAGAAAAATTGAAACATTAAGCCATGGAGAAAAACGAAAGATGGGACTTGCTAGTATTCTTGTTTATAATCCTAAAATATTATTGTTAGATGAACCAACATTCGGATTATCACCAAAGGATAAAAAAGAATTGATTCGGTTATTAAAACGATTAAAAAATAAATATCATAAGTTAATTATCATTGCTGGACATGATGTTGAATTTATGCACGTAGTTTGTGATTCTGTTTGTGTACTTTATCAAGGAACAATTTATTTAGAAGGTAATAAATACGAAGTTTTTGCAAAAGAAGAGCAATTAAAACAAATTCATATCAAAGTTCCTCAAATCATATCATTTTCTAATTTAGTTTATAAACGTACAAAAATAAATATGGGATATAGAGATGATATGAATGATTTAATAAAGGATGTGTATCGTTATGTTAAATGATATATTATTAGATTTATATGATTCTCATTCTTTTTTAAATCGCCGACATGCAATATCTAAAATAATTGCAATGCTGATTTTATTTATATCTTTATTTTTTGTAAGAAGTTTTATCTCTTTACTATTTTATTTATTAGTTCTTATCTTTTTAACCTTTTTATCAAATATTCCTATTTCTTTGTATTTACGCTTATTATGGCAAGGAAAATGGTTTTACATTGTTTTATATGTTATTTATCTATTGTGTGGCATAAACCCATTAAATAGTGTTATAATGGTGTTGAGAATTGTATTTTTTGTAATGCTAATATTTTTATTTGTATTTACTACTCCCCATAGGGAGCTTATGTATGGATTAGAATGGATGTTAAAACCACTATCATTTATTTATATTGATACGAAAGCAATTGCTTTTTCCATTTTTTTAGGTTTGCAATTGATTCCTATGTATTTGGATGAATTATATCATATAAAGAAATTAATGAAATTAAAGCATGGAAATAAACAAACTTCCTTTCAATTTCATATTCGCCAAATAAAAATATTATTAAAAAATGCTTTTTATAAAACGATTTCTAAAATGGAGCAGTTATCTCATATAATGGAAATAAGGTTATATTCTACAAAAGCACATAAAACATATTATCAGAAAATGCGATTTACATGTTATGATGGATTATTTATTATAGCAATTTTAAATGTACTTATTTTATTAGTATTAAAGGAGACGATATTGTGAGATATTTAATGACTTTTTCCTATGATGGAACAAACTATAAAGGCTATCAAAAACAACCTCGAGGCAAAACAATACAAGGAGAAATTGAAAAAGTATTAGGAAAGGTGAATGGAGAAAAAAAGATTGATATTCATGCGAGTGGAAGAACAGATGCACATGTTCATGCTTTAGCACAAAAAGCTCATTTTGACCTTTCAGAAAAAATTGATTGTGATAAATTAAAACATTCTATGAATGCTTTATTGCCAGGAGATATTTATGTAAAAGAAATTGTTCAGGTACCGGATACATTTCATGCTAGATATCATGTGAAAGCGAAAGAGTATATTTATCGTATGAATTTAGGGGAATATGACCCAATTGAAAGAAATTATGTATTTCAATACAATAAACGATTAGATGTTGTAGAAATGGAAAGAGCATTAAAATATTTAGAGGGAGAACATGACTTTAAATCTTTTACAAAAGCAGATGATGAACATGAAGATTATGTACGACGTATTGTTCAAACAAGTATAGTAAGAGATTCTAAAAATGTAAATAAAATTACAATTAGTTTTCTTGGAACAGGATTTTTAAGATATATGGTGCGAAATATTGTTGGAACATTAATTGAAATTGGAGAAGGTAAAAAGAAAAGCGAAGATATTATCGCAATACTAGATGCGAAAGATAGAAGACAAGCTGGGTTCACAGCAAATCCAGAAGGATTATATTTGAAAGATGTTTTTTATTAAAAAAGGTTATTTTCTAATGAAAATAACTTTTTAATATACTTTATTTTATAAGAAGCCATGAGGAATGATATTCGCTTGATATAATAAGAAAATACCAAGAAAAATGAGGATAACAGAAAGTATGAGAATGAAAGGATTTACCATGGAAGGGTGTAATTTTAATTGTGGATTTTTCTTTAATTCCTTTGTCCACAGGAAAATACAAAATTGGTTTGCATAAATTGAATAGAGAATATGGATGAATAAAATTATGAGAATTGCAGTAGAAAAAGATAATTTCATAGCAATTAGTAAAAAGAAACCAATTTCTAAATTTTCAAGAATAATCCCGATTAATAATAATTGATAATAACCAAAATATAGCGGTCCTACTAAAAAAGGAACATAAAAATTATTGTTATATAATAACTTATAAAAATGAGAATTTAGTGCTTTTTCTAATATTGTTTCTTGTCTTTCAGATAACCCTTCCTTTAAATAATGACCAGTTGAAGTATATCCGCAACGTAAACAGTGATATTGATTCTTTCCTTTGGTTAGTTGATGATGGCAATTTGGACAATTCATATGCAACCTCCTTTTATTTTATTATAGAAAGGTGTTTTGAAAAAGTAAACCCTAAAATCATGGGATATATTTGTATAATTCATTCATTTTCAAATGAAAATCACACATTTTTGTTGACATTTCATGCTTTCTTTAGTACAATTTTAATTGGTACATTTTATATCCCATTCATGAGCCGTGGGACAGCTTGTGAGACAAAAAAATTTGGAAAGGGAAAAGATAATTATGAAAAATACTTACATGCAAAAAAAAGAAGAAGTATCTCGTAATTGGTATGTAATTGATGCAACTGATATGACTTTAGGTCGTTTAGCTGCTAAAGTTGCAACTATTTTACGTGGTAAACACAAACCAACATTTACACCACATGTAGATTGTGGAGATTATGTAATTGTTATCAATGCATCAAAAGTTAATCTTACTGGAAACAAATTAGATGCAAAAGTTTATTATAACCACAGTGGTTATCCAGGAGGATTAAGAGAAAGAACTGCTCGTACTATGAAAGAAAATTATCCAGAAGAGATGATTGAAAGAGCAGTAAAAGGAATGCTTCCAAAGGGAAGATTAGGACGTCAAATGTATAAGAAATTATTTGTATATGCTGGTAGCGAACATCCACATCAAGCTCAAAAACCAGTAGAATTAAAGGAAAGTAAATAGGAGGGTTTTAAATGGCAAAAGATAAAAAATTTATTGGAACAGGTAGAAGAAAATCTTCAATCGCACAAGTAATTTTAAGACCTGGAAAAGGTAATATTACTGTAAATGGTGTTGATGTAAGAGAATTCTTTCCATATGAAACAAACGTTATGGATTTAAAACAACCTCTTGTTGCAACAAGTACAGAAGAAACATTTGATGTTGAAGCAAAAGTAAATGGTGGAGGATTCAATGGTCAAGCTGGTGCTATCCGTTTAGGAATTGCTCGTGCTTTACTAGAATACGATAAAGCCAATGAAGGTAGCGAAACAAGTTATCGTGCAATTTTAAAGAAAGCTGGATTTATTACTCGTGATGCAAGAGTAAAAGAAAGAAAGAAACCAGGATTAAAAGCTGCACGTCGTGCTCCACAATTTAGTAAACGTTAAAAACTCTTATTGGGAGAATGTAAAAAACTTTGTGTAAAGTTACCAATCTATGGCAATAAAGATATTTGAGATTGATTATATCAGTCTCTTTTTGTTATCCTAATAATAACATGAATGAAATAAATTTCAAAGATCAATTTAATCGTTCAGGATA
>CASEIJ010000037.1 GCA_949288035.1 uncultured Mycoplasmatota bacterium | reverse complement strand
ACTTTCCGTCTGGTGTTTGGAATGTTCCATTTACTGCTGCATAGACACCGCAACTTCCACTTCCAGAAGGATTCTTGCAATATGTATTATTTTCTGGTGAGCGATGATATGCTTCATCATATGCCATTTTTGTATAATTCTCGTTTTGTGGCAATAACTCATCCCTTATTATTTTATAAGTTCCATCCGTTTCTTTCGCTATAATTCTCCATAATTCATCATTAAACTCTATATAGTTATTCGGTTCACTTCCCCTATAAATATATCTTCCACTTTCATATTGATCTTCATAGAGCCCATCTCCACTTGCTACAACATTATCTGTAATATCAATTCCTTTTTTAGATAAACTCATATTAATATTCAAATTTTCTTGTAAATAACCATATCCTATCCCCATACATGAAAAAACACATATTGTTACAATAAAAACATATTTTGTATAATTCTTTTTTCTTTTTATTTTTCGCATTTTTCTACTCCTATCTTTTCATTCATATATTTTTTCTAGGTGTTTTACACTACATATTTTTACTTTATTTGCACAACGCAAAAAAGTTGCTTCCACCATGAAAACAACTTTTTTAAATCTTTTAAAACCAGTTAAATTATAAAATGAGCATAAGAAATATAGGGTATTATTACCTAAATCCCTCCTCCATGGTAATTGATAGCTAACACATGTGTTATTTCTCATACCTCATCACCTAGTCTCCTACTGTTTACATTTTAACATACTTTTATATTTAATTCAAATACTAAGACTATTTCTTTACGTGATAAAAATAAGATATTACTTTAGCAACTTTATATAAAATCATATCACTTTGATTAATGGCAAATGATTTTCCAATTGCTTTTCCACCAATCGTAAATGCGGCAATAAAACCTGTTACTAATAGTGACATTAGAAAGGAAGAAACATGTAATGTTTGTGCAAAAGAACTCGCAATGATTGCTCCAGCACTACCTGATACTACTCCACAAATATCTCCTATGACATCATTGCAAAAACTTCCTACTTTATCGGCATTCTTTTTTAATAATACGGCGATATTTGCTCCTTTTACTTTTCTGGCACTCATAGAGTGAAATGGTGCTTCATCACTTGCTGTAACTGCTACTCCAATCATATCAAAAATAATTCCTAATAATATAAATACAAAGATTAATAAAACCCCAAAAACGGTTGATAATTTAGGAATCATGGTCTCTGATACGAGAGAAAATAATACAGAAATAAAAAATGCCATAAAAAAGATCTGAATCATCCATTGTCTATTTTTCTTTTGTTTTTCTTTTAATTTAAGTGCTCTTTTTTTATCTTCTTGTTTTAATGCTGCTATATCATCTTTTTCTTTTTTCATATCTTCACCTACAAAAAAGGAGCCTTTGCTCCTAACTACAAATATAAATGGCAATTAATATAGTTAACTTTGCACCTTAGGTCAAGTAGGATTTCCCCCAAAACTACTATTCGTTACCAAATAGCGGTTCCCCTTGAAAGTTTTGGATATACTGTTACCAAGTATATGACTTGATTGCCACTTAGTGTACACTGCAATCCTATATTAACACAACACCCTAGGAGATTTCCTCAACAACTCTTTTATTATTAGTTCTTTTTTGCAATCCTTGTTTCAAAGAGCAATCATAAAATAACGTTGGCCATTGTTACTTTAAGTGGTTCTCTTATTCCCAAGTATCACGCAAGACAAGCTACACTACTCACAAGTTGCCCCGCAAAGTAGGTTTAATCCTAAGTCGTCATTTGTCCGTCAATGTTAACATGTATAGGCAAATCACATACATTAGGTCTCCACGAAAATATGGGTCGGGGTCGTATGCCATTACGATCGCCCAAATTCTCTTTCCATCCAGCACTCACCCCAAACTGGGCGTAAGAAGCAAGCACAAGATGTTTCACAGATGTGCTCTTTAGCGGATTTTTAGCCCCGCCTTCCTAATAAAAGAAGTTGACTAGAATAATGCGCCATCTTGGTAGAATTCTATCATAAACTACCCTATTTGTCAATTTATACTAGTATATGTATAAAACTGAAAAAAGTGATTAATTTCTTAAATTATCACTTACTAATTCTATCTCATCTGTTAAATAACGAATACGTTCCATAATTCTTCTTGCTTTAACGATATCTACTTTATTTTTAGAAATACTAAAGTGTTCTTCTAACTCTTCATAATTTAAATTAGAAGTAAAGAAAGTAGCTAATTTATGATCCATACGATATTGTAATAAAGGCATTAATACATCATCCCTGCCCCATGGAGTTGTATTCTCAGCACCAATATCATCAATTAATAAAAGTGGTACCTTCTTTAATTTTTCTATATTTTCAGAAAACTCAGAAGGATATAAACCACGATTATGATTTAAATATTCAGGCCAAAAGATAATCGCACATTGATAATTTTTCTTAGCAAGTTCGTGAAATAAAGCTGCTAAAATATAGCTCTTTCCACTTCCAAATGAGCCATGTAAGAATAAACCCTTTTGATGTGAATCCTTTTCAAACTTTTTTAAAAATTGTTGTTCCCATTTAAAAATAGGAATACGTTTTGGATCTTTTTTATAATCTTTCATAGAAGCATGTAATAATTCATCACTCACATGATATAGATACATATTTTTTAAATATTGATCTTCTTTTTGTTTTCTCTTATATTTTTTACAAGCTTTATAACCAAATTCTAACCCATTTCCATTTGTCATAGGTAAATAACAATGCCCCATAATCTTGTTAGGACAAGATAGTAAACTTTTACAATTTTTACAATGTTCATACTCTAATGCACAATCTTGTAAAGAAGAAGTATAACTTCTTAAAATATTAGCATCCATCTGTAATTTAGACACCAATTCTTGAAAAGTAGGATTGGTCAGAGCTTGATTAAATTCTTTATCTAAAACACGATCTAAATTTTTTATTTGTTTATTCGGTATTGCTTCTGTGACTGTTTTCATTTCATCACCTCTATTCGAATTGTTTTAAAAATTCATCCATTTCTTTCATTTCTTCTGGGGTTGCTAGTTCTACTTGTGGTGTTTCATCAAACCATTTTGGTTTTTTTACAATTTGTTTTGTTGTTTTAGAAGTACTTTCTTTTCTCTGTTTTTCTTTAATACATTGATTCATTGCATCTTCTACTGTTTCAATATGTTCTCTACACCACTGTCCAGCAATGGTTTCTATAAATGCTCTTGTTAATTTATTATGATTTATTTTTAATACATAATCAATTAAAACATTGACTACACCAGGATTTAATTTTAAATCAACTAATAAATATTCCAGTATCATTAAGTCTTGCTTTGTCGGTTCTATTCCACCGTACTTGAGAGCTAAAAAATCATGCGGTGTTGTTGTTTCGAATTGATATATGAGTTTTGCTTTTTTACTCATTGGAACATGCTGACTCATCCGTTTTGCTTCCGGTTCATTTTTATATACCAATGTTGGCATTTTTCCTCTGTTTTCAAAACGGTAAAAGTTTCTAGCTTGATTTTTTAATAACTCTTTATCAATCATTTTCTTCTCATTAATAGAATTCATTAAAATACGTAACAAAGATTCATCATCAAAATCATAAATAAAAGATAACTTATAAATAAAGTCTTTCATATCTCTCGTAATACTTGAAATTTGAAAGTAATCTTCTGGTATCATAGATAATACATGTTCTAAGTCTATTTTAGAAGTTAATTCCAATTGTCTTTTTTCTCTTTGTTTCAAATTATCTTCTTCATTGATTTGATATGTAGATACACTTTCAAATACATCACTAAATTTACATGTGATATCTTGATATTCTTGTAACGGTAATTTAGGAATTTGATAACGTTCGATTAATTTCTCATATTCTTTTATACCAACATTATTTTGTAAAGTAGTATTTAAAATCGGATTACTAAAAAATTCTTTACTTGATAATGGAGCATATAGTTGATAAATATAATGATTGATATGATCTTCTTTAAAATAGGTTTTTAAAAGACCAATGGCTTCTAACTTATTACGTGCTACTTCAATCTCTGAAAGTTTTACCCCCATATTAGCAATTAATTGATGATGGGTCCATTCTACAGAAATACATTCACTTCCATCTAGATAAGACCATAAACTAAAATAAAGACTAATTGACATAGCACCGACAATTGGTTGATATAAACTCGTAAGTAGTTTATGATCTTCATTGGATAAAATGGTTTTTGATGTCACAATATAAGTATCTGCAGGCATTAGTA
Organism: uncultured Mycoplasmatota bacterium; assembly: GCA_949288035.1. Taxonomy (GTDB): domain Bacteria; phylum Bacillota_I; class Bacilli_A; order RF39; family UBA660; genus UMGS2016. The sequence continues at coordinate 3,293 of CASEIJ010000037.1, read as the reverse complement.
TTTTTTTCTCCATATCCATCACCACTAGTAATAGTTTAACATAAAAACAAACAGAATAGAAATGATTTTTCAGGAAAAATACTTGTTTTTCTCATTCTGTTTTGATATAATGAATTTGTCTTAAAAAGCCGACTTAGCTCAGTTGGTAGAGCAACGCACTCGTAACGCGTAGGTCGTAGGTTCAAGTCCTTCAGTCGGCACCATAAGCATTATCATCACACACTTGTGTGGTGTTTTTCATATCATTTGCGAAAGTGGCGGAATTGGTAGACGCGCAGGCTTCAGGCGCTTGTAGATTTATTCTGTGTGGGTTCAAGTCCCATCTTTCGCACCATAAGAGTTTAATCCGAACCTTTAGGTGTTTCGGATAATTTATAAATAGAACTTGTCAAAAGTTCTTTTTTATGTTAACATGAATATGTCAAGGAAACTTGCATAAAATAAAAAAGGGAACATTCAGTTTTTCCGAGTTGAATGTCTACCCATTAATGTGCAGACATTTAATTCATTGCTGATGAATTAAGTGTCATTTTTTTATTACAACTATCATAATGATAAGGAGAAATAAAATGATAGCAATGAGCTTAAGAACTTTTATAATAAAAGTCCTAGTTTTCATCTTTATCAAACCTCCTCTCTATAAAGATTAGAGGTAGACACTCAACAACTGATATTCCCTACAAAAAGTATACTATTGAATGTATTAAAAAACGAGCGAACAGCTATATATTTATTAAAAATATTTTATAGTAAAATTTGTTATACTAATGTTAGAATATTGTTAAAAAATTGTTCACTATCGCAAAAATGTATGATATATTGTTACTGTACTGAGGTGGAGGTACGCTTTTATATGAGGTTCGGTATCTACCCACTAAATTCACCAATAAAACAAAAACAATCAGAAATGATTGTTTTTGTTTTATTTGAAAATGAAATACTCTATTGAAATAATCTCTCCAGTATCATGGATACCTTACTTAGATTTTTGTACTTGTCGATTGCATTGAATCCTTGATAGTCTTTGTTGTAATTCTTCGGTTGATATAGAGTGATATTGTAATTGATATTCTTGGTTAGTAATAGAAGCAAGTTCAATATGAATTTGATTCATTCGCTTAAAGTCATGAATATATTTTAATAACCAATTGACTTGATAAATGGTTAATGATTCTAAATTTTTAGGTATATATAAAATTCCATTGGAATTAGTAATTAGATAAGGATGAATCTGATATTCGTTGAGAGAAATCAAAGAGTGATTTAAAAATAAGACTGCCCCTTTTCTAACTAAATAATATTCATATTTTGATTGATCATTTTGAAACTTAGAAATCAGTAATGGATATTCTTCTGGATACATAGTTTGAATTGCTTTTTTGATTCCATCACGATGATATTCTTCATTGAAAACTACTGGATCTTCTAATTCTGGAAATAAGATAAATCCTCGTTCTGGAATTAATACTGGAACAGTATACTCTTTACTTTGTTGATTATTTTTCATTAATTCTTTTTTTAAATTTTGTAATGATTCTTTTAAACTCATTTTACAACTCCTTATAAATACGTGGTACTCTTTTACTGATACTACATAAAATTTCATGTGGTACAGTGTGAATATAACAAGCGATTTCATTGATATGTTCTACATCTTTTATAATAACTACCTCATCATGTTCTTTTACACGATCATCTACACGAACAAATAACATATCCATGCAAATATTACCTACAATTGGATATTTCTGATCGTGGATATAAACATATCTACCACTGTTTGCTCTCACAATTCCATCTGCATAACCAATGGCAACAACCGCAATTTTTTCTTTATCTTCTGTTGCTCGATATATACCATCATAACCAACGGTATCCCCTTTTTGTAATGTTTGAATTTGTAGTACTTCACTGGTTACTGTAAATGTAGATGCAAGTGAAATACTCTTATCTTGTGAAAATCCATACATCATAATTCCAAAACGACAACCATTGACATAAGGAAGCTTTGGATAAAGTGCTGTCGCATCACTTGCAGTAATATGAACAATTGGTATTTCATCGAAAGGAATATCGTTGGTAAGATACTCAAACATCGTAAATTGCTTCTTAGTAGTCTCTTCATTGAGAGCATGAAATATATGTGTATAAATTCCTTCTACTTGTATTCTTATATCATGTTTTAAAGTTTGATAACACAGATTCACTTCTTCTCTTTTAGAAAAACCTAAACGATTCATTCCTGTATTTAATTTAATGTGAACTTTTAACTGTGAAAATGACTGTTTTAATAAATCTCTCAAATCATCTATATTATCAATCGTAATAGTAATATGATTTTGAGCTGCAATGGAAATAAATTCTGCTTCAATCGGTTCTAAACATAAAATAGGAATATTGGAAAAATGTTTTCTCACTTCTAATGCTTCATCTAATGAAGATACAGCCAAATAGTTACATCCGCCATCAATGATTGCTTGAATTGGTTTTTCCCCGTAATGTCCATAACTATCAGCTTTCACAACACCAAAATAATATTGATAAAATGGATATGCTTGTTTCATTTTTCTAACATTCTCACGAATATTGTTTAAATGAACAATCACTTTTGTATTTCGATACATATTATCGCCTCTTTTATATTATATCACGAACAAAATAAAAGAAGAACAAAACCAATGATGATTTCTTCTACAAATCTTTTCCATTGGAAAGAAAATTTCGATCAAAAAAAGAATAGTAGTTACTATTCTGATATTCTTTGGTAACCCGTATGGGTTTCGAACCCATGAATACCACCTTGAGAGGGTGGCGTGTTAAACCACTTCACCAACGGGTCATTTCAAATCAACAATATTAGTTTAACATAGTTCTATTATTTGTGCAACACCAAACAAAAAGAATGTTAAAAAACATTCTATAATTTTTTTGGATCATAATCAGGATATGTTCTTAATATTTCTTCAAATGTCTGTGATGGAATATGATCTTCTTTTAAATATCTTAACATATCGTAATAATCATAGATGACTGTGTGGTCTTCTATATTTCTTTTTGCTTCATTTCGTCCCATACCATAATGAAACTTTATGACATAATCGTCTTGATAGGTTAAATCTAATTGATAATAATCACCAAATTCATCTAATATCTCAGAATATGGACTATTCATTCCATGTATTTGATCAAAATAACCAATCATATAAGCTTGACGAGCTGCCATATTAATGAAAATCGTTCTATCTTGCTTCATACTATCACTTCCCAAAGTACTGTTATACTATCATATTTTT
>CASEIJ010000036.1 GCA_949288035.1 uncultured Mycoplasmatota bacterium | reverse complement strand
GTCACAGATAATGATGCAGTGAAAGAAGCATTATATTGTATAACTACGGAAGAAAGTTGTACTCCTACAGAACAACTAGAACTAACAGAAGGAGTAGGACATATCCAATTTACAAGCAATGCACAAGAACAAAAAGTATGTGTTAAAGCAAGTGATAGAAAAGGGAATGAAGCAACGAAATGTAGTGAAACGTATCTAGTAGATGGAACAGAACCTACATTAACAGATATAACATTAACCCCAAATGATGATACCATGACAATACAAGTAAATAGTAGTGATAAAGAAAGTGGAGTTTATACATATTACTATAGTAAAGATGGGGGACAAGAATATATAGAAAGTAGTGATCCTAATTATACATTTACATCATTAGAAGAAAAAGACTACTTGGTTAGTGTCTATGTCAAAGATAAAGCAGGAAACACGTCCGAACCAGTAGCGAAAAGTACAACGATTAGATATGCAAGTTATTGTATTCATAATGATATAACAAACTTATCAGATTGTGTATTAGCAAGTGAAACACAAAATACAGATATAGAAGCAGCCAAAGAAGAGATAGAATCAAAAGGAAGTCCAAACTTTAGAGTAACAAGTCCAAATGTGGTATATCAAGAGAAACATGCAACAAGTACCAATATATATTCAACTACAACATATCATAATATTTCAACATCGTATACATTTGATCAAAGTACAGGAGTTTACACATTAACAAGTCCAAAACTAACGGATCCAGAGACATTAGATTTTTCAGATGGACAAATATACTACACATGTCAAAGTACAGATACGACATGTACCACCATGTATGCGATCACAGGAGTTACAACAAGTACAGACAGTACAGGAGCAAAGACATATAAGATGACAATGTATGATTATAGTGCTAGTGTAAAAAGTTATGATAATAGTGAGTCGGGGTTATATGCAGCCACTGATGAAGATGGAACCAGTTATTATTATCGAGGAGCAGTAGCTGGAAACTATGTGAAATTAAATAATAAATATTACCGAGTAATCCGAGTAAATGGAGATGGAACCTTAAGAGTTATCTATGATGGAACAACCCCACATGAAAATGGAGAATCAAGTAGTAATCGTCAAGTAGGAACCAGTGCATTTAATCCATATTATTCCGATAATGGATATGTAGGATATATGTATGGAGATATGAGTCAGAATGTGATCACCGAAGGAGAAAATACATGGCAATATACAGGATTATCAGCAACCGCCAAATATTATTTTGGAACAAGTTATACATATGATAAAGCAAAGAATGCCTTTACCGTAACAGGAGATATGGTAACAGCTACCGTTACAGAGTATGGAGAAAAATATAATGATAAAAAATACTATACATGCTTTAGTACTTCAAAGACCGGAACCTGTCAGAGACTTATTCATGTACAAAGTTATCGAAATGAGACACAGATGAATGTAAAATCAGTAGAAAATTCATCAACGTCATATAATCAAGCACATCAGAATTTAAATAATAGTACAATGAAGAGTTATTTAGAAAATTGGTATACGAATAATTTAAGTAGTGTCGATGAGAAAATCTCAAAGACAACATACTTCTGTAATAATCGTCAAGTTTCGAGTAGAACAGATGGAACATATAAGAATACGGGATATGGAATTACACCATCATTCTATGGATACACAAGATTCTATGATTGGAATGGAAATGCGACGGGACCAACTTTATTATGTCCACAAGAGAATGATAAATTTACCGTATCCAGTGCAACAGGAAATGGAAAACAAACAAAACCAATTGGCTTAATTACAGCCGATGAAGTAAACATGGCCGGAGGAAAGAGTGGCTCTAGAAACATGTTGTATTACTTATATACAGGAACAGATTACTGGACCATGTCGCCGTCCATCTTCCACTCTTGGTCGATTGCACTAGAGATCCCTGTGACGTCGTCGGGCGAGTTGGGTGGTGGTTTTGATGTGGCGTCTGGTTTTGGCGTCCGCCCAGTGATCAATCTGAACACAGAGAATCTAGAGTTCACAGGTACAGGAACAATGCAAGATCCTTATGTGATTGAATAGAAACAGGTAGTTATCCTGTTTCTGTTGCATTTATCTAAAAATTTGTTTATAATGACACTAGAGGATGATAAATATGAAGAATAAAAACGGATTTACTATGGTTGAATTATTAGCGGTTTTAGTAGTGCTTGCAGTTATTACTGCAATTACAATGCCAGTTATTACTAGTACTTTAAAATCAAGTAGGGAAAGTTCTTATGATAGACAGTTAGATGTCATTATCGATGGAGCGAAATCATATGGAGCAAAAAATATTGGTAATTTACCTAGTATTGGTAGTTCTAAAACCATTACATTACGTGATTTAAAAGATGAAGGTTTTGTAGAAGAAGATATTACAAATCCAGAGACGAAAAAATTATTTGCTGATACGATGGAAATTCGTATTTCCAATAATAATGGAGATATTGAATATACCATTGTAGAATCAACAATTGAAGATCAAGAATAGAAAATTAGAAAAAGTATTTCCTTTTTCATATATTTGTGTTAAAATGAAGTATAGTATGGAGCTATGTAAAGTTTCCAAGGATAAACAAGGAGGAATTAGTGTGGGATTTAGTTTAAAAAAATGGATTGATGGTCCAGAAGATGAGATTGATACAAGTGTAGATAATGACAATCCATATTATTTGACTTCTCCAGAAGAAGCATTAGCAGAAAATAATGGTGGTACAAAGATGATTCTAATGGAGCCACGTGCGTATTCTGAATCACAACAAATTGTAGATCATTTAAAACACAGAAATCCTGTGGTTGTAAATTTGAAACGTGTTACGAGTGATCAAGCGAAAAGAATTATTGATTTTTTAAGTGGAACTGTATATGCGATTGGTGGAGATTTACAAAAAGTAGGTGGAGGTATCTTTTTATGTACACCAAATAATGTAAATGTACAAGGAAAGATTACGGATGACACTGACGGAAAAGATATACATGATAATAACGATATTAACATTGAATGGTAGGGAGTACATTCGAGAAAGCTGAGAGGTGAATTATGGAAAAGTTTAATAGAACACTTCGTGGCTATGATCCTGATGAGGTCAATCGTTTTCTTGATCAAGTCATTCAACAAGTAGAAAACATTGTAAAAGAAAATAAAGAAAAAGATGCTCGTATTAAAGAATTAGAGCATTTTGAACAAGAAAATCGTCGTTTAGTACAAAAGTTGGAACAATATGAAAAAGTAGAAGGAACATTAAATAGAGCAATTGTGATGGCTCAAAAAACTTCGGACCAAATGCGTGCTAGTGCTCATCAAGAAGCAGAAGTGATATTAGATGATGCGAAAAAGAATGCCAATAGAATTGTAAATGAAGCATTGTTAAAAGCGGAAAGAGCAGAGGATGAAGCAGCTAGATTAAATCGTAATATGAAAATTTTTAAACGACGTGTCAAAGAAATTATAGAAGCTCAACTAGAAGTAGTAGAGGAAATAGATCAAGTAAATATTTAAATAGCACATCATAAACGATGTGCTATTTTCTTTTGTTTTTCTTGTAATGGAGTATTTAACCAAATGTCTTGGTTATCTTGAATGAATGAGTTATTTGTTGCTGTTTCCTCATTTATTTCTGTATTAGGTTGGAATACATTATTTGCACCTGGTTCAAATTGATGAAGATAACGATATTGTTCTAATACTGTATTGATACCAGATTGATATGTATTTTCTTTTGGCTCTATAAAATAACAATTTTTGTCTTGTAAAATGTCATATAGATCAATATATGTTTTATTGGAATTAAAGCTTACAATTAATAAATCTTGACATTGATTCATTTTTTGAATCGTATCTTGTCTTAATTGTTCACTCCATTCTGTTTTTACTTGATCATATATATTTTTATATTCTTGTCTTTGTTCATATGGTATCCAATTATAATTTTCTTGTCCTAAATCAGTAATTTGTTCAATATTACATTGTGGTAATAATTCCTGTAAACGTTGAAACATATAACCTTTATTTCTAATTATATTTTTTACATTTTCTATTCCATCATATTCAAAATAATCAGCCAACCATGAAAATTGATGATGAGCTAAATAAGAAATATTTTCTTCAGTTAATTCTGTTTGATTTGGAAAATATTGTAATCCATCTTGATATAAATGAAAATCAAATGGTAACCATAAATTACATGGTTTTAATTGACGATCTTCTAATATTTCTTTGTTTTTTAATGCCATATTTAATTCTTTGACTGTATAATGAATAGATGGATAATATATGACAGCAATTGTTTTCATAAACCACACCTACCTACTATTATTCTATGCTCAATATAACATGTTTTGTATGTGTTTTCAATGATTCTATTCTTATCCTGTGTCAAGTAAATGTGTAATGAAATGATTTTCTATCACATAATATTGAATTGGAGAGTGATGTATGTTTAAAAAGTTATTTCGCTTGTTATTTCAAGATTTCTATTTATTTACAGGTGCTTATTCTAACCAGGTATTTCCTGATCCTTTAACAAAAGAGGAAGAAGAGATGTATGTTAAAAAAGCTCAAATGGGTGATAAAGAAGCAAGAAATAAATTAATTGAACATAATTTACGATTAGTAGCACATATTGTAAAAAAATATGATCATAGAAAAGAAGACGCTGATGATTTAATTAGTATTGGAACAATTGGATTAATTAAAGGAGTAGATAGTTATTCTTATAAGAAAGGAACTAGGATTACTACTTATTGTGCTAGATGTATAGAAAATGAGATTTTAATGTATTTTCGTAGTGATAAAAAGAATAGTAAAAATGTATCTATCAATGAAGGAATTGGTTTTGATAAAGATGGGAATGAAATTACATTTTTAGATATTTTAAAAACACCAAAGCCTGATTTTGCTCTAGATTTATATAAACAAACAAATATGAAACTATTGAAGAAATATTTTCATGTGTTGACTCCAAGAGAACGTGACATTGTAATAAAACGTTATGGTTTAAATAATCAAAAAGAAATCACCCAAAAAGAGATTGCAAAAGAATTAGGAATATCTAGAAGTTATGTTTCTCGTATTGAAAAAAGAGCACTTACAAAATTGTTAAGAGAATTTATGAAAGAAAAGAAAATTTGATCTTGTATTAAGATTGACTGAATAATTAGTTCATGCTATGATTGAAGTATCATAGGAGTGAATGATATGAGAAAGCAAAAAAAGGGATTTACATTAATTGAATTATTAGCTGTATTAGTTATTTTAGCTTTTATATTACTTGCTACAATACCAGCTGTATCAAGTCTTTTAAGTAGAAATAAACAGAGATTATATCGTGAACAAGTAAATTTAATTATTAAGACCAGTAAAGATTGGGCGTTAAAAAATTCTGATATGATTCCTAGTAAGGATCAAGATCCTCCATATTATTTATCACTGAATGAACTTTCTAATGATGGGTTAATAGATAGTGATAAGTTAAAAGATCCTAGAACAGAAGAAGAAATGCATGGATGTGTACGTATTTCTTATGGTAAAAATCAATACAGTTATGAATATTTAGAAAAAGATTGTAGTGACTTTACTGATTCATTACTTCCAGTTATTAATATTGCTGGTGGAGATAATCAAAAAGTAGAAATTAATTCAACTTATAAACTACCAACAGTTACTGCCACAAGTGCTTCTGGGGTTTCACTTCCTGTAACAGGACCTGTTATTAAAACCAATGGTAAGACAGTTACTTCTATTACAACGAATACATTACGTCAAGTATATACACTTACTTATTCTGCTACAGATACAAGTACTGGTTACAAGAGAAATTATACAATGACATTAACCGTTGTTGATACTACACCACCAGTTATTACTGTATTAGGAAGTAACAAGAGTCAAACAATTCAAGTTTCAAAAGGGTCTAATTTTGTTGTACCAACTGCTACTGTAACTGATAATAGTGGAGTAAGTATTAAAGCTACAACGAGTGGTAGTGTTAATACAAATAAAGTTGGAACTTATACTATTACTTATTTAGCTACTGACAATGCAAAGAATGATACAGCTCTTATTCTTACAGTAAAAGTTGTTTAAAGTATCAAAAAATTTTGATACTTTTTTATTTGCAAATATGATATAGATATTATATAATGAAAGAGGGATACTTACTAAGTGTCCACATGTTTGTAGTTCACTTAGCGTATGCTAGGTGTTTTTTATGATTATTAGAAATAAGAGAATAATGAGGTATTTCAAAAGTTGTAATAAAGTAAGAATTATTTTTTTCTCATATTTCATAACTGTCACCTCCTTATCTATATTGGAAGTGAACACCTAACTGATCCCTCTATTAATAACATACTGTAAAGGAATAATAAATTCCTTTTTCATTTATAAAAAAATGTGATAAAATGTAAACAGTAGGAGACTAGGTGATAGATATGAGAAATAGCCAATATGTTAGCTATCAGTTGCCATGGGTGGGGGTATTTAGTAAATAATATCCTATATTTCTCATACTTATTTTACAATTTAATTGATATTAAAATATAAAAAAAGTTGTTTTCATAGTGGAAGCAACTTTTTTACGATGTGTAAATAAAGTAAAAATATGTAGTGTAAAACACCTAGAAAACCTATATAAAACAAGAAAAAATTATGATAAGATGAAAGAAAGATAAGGAGTAGTAAGGTGTGAAAAATAAAAAGAAGAAAGAATTATACAAAAATGGCATATGATGAAGCATATCATCGCTCACCAGAAAATAATACATATTGCAAGAATCCTTCTGGAAGTGGAAGTTGCGGTGTCTATGCAGCAGTAAATGGAACATTCCAAACACCAGACGGAAAGT
>CASEIJ010000035.1 GCA_949288035.1 uncultured Mycoplasmatota bacterium | reverse complement strand
ATAAATATTTAATAACTTCATTATTTTTATTTTCTTTCATACAAAAATCCTTCCTTGGTTATATATTTTTATATTACCATAGAAAGGATTTATCTTTACACAAAATTATTTACAGACTCGATTAGCCTTTATTTTTTTATGATATTCTGTTTTTCAGGATGATTTTGAAACCATTTTTTCGCATAGGAACATGTCGCAATACATGTTTTTTCTTGACTCTGAATGACTTCATAAGCATGTTGTAATAATGAGTCGGCAATATGCATTCCCCGATAAGCAGGATCTACATAAGTATGATTGATATTAAGTAAGCTATTTTGTTCAGGAAACGTAACTTCACCAACTATCTTCCCATTATCTTTTACATATATGCGGTTTTCTTCTCTGATATATTCCATATAATCACCTAATAATATCATATAAAAATATAAAAAATATGACAAGGTTAATGTGAAGACTTTATCTTTTGATTCAGCTCTTTTTGAAATAAATATTCTTCGTATACAACATCTTCAAATTTTTTATAATATTTTATCAATAATTTTTGGCTGTGTTCTAATCTTCGTTTATTTACTTCATTTGGACATTTTCGATAAATCTCTTGTAAATTTGCTATCTTTCGTTCTAATGGTTCAATTATAATTTTACAAAAGTCTCTCACATTTTCATTAAACATATTTTCCCTCCATATCTCGAATAAAATCTATTCACATAATCATATTATTAGTATAACACATAATCAGGTTATGTATTTTAATAAAATTTAGAAATTTTTATATATACTGTCAAGTATAGTAATAGGTGGTAGTAAAAATGAAATTAGTGATACAAAAGAATCGATATACGAAAGGTGAAATTATTAAGATTTTAAGAGAATGGACAGGAAAAACACAAAAAGAATTTGCGGATGATATTGGAAAAAGTATGAATAGTATTCAGAAATATGAAGCAGACGAAGTAAATTATAGTATTCAAACGTTATTAGATATTGTTAAGAAAAACGGATTAGTCATTACTATTGAAAAGAAAAAATAAAGTGTCAAGTAACAAGAAGGTACAGGTATTTTTTGAGAAATATGATAAAATATAGATATATTGAGAATAAAGAAATGAAGTGTTATGTATGAGAAAGTACCGAAAGATAAAAATACCAAAAAGCCCAAAAGCTTTTCTTGTTTCATTGATTATGATTGGTATAATAGGTTGTTACACTGCTTATCAAAATAATTTATTTATGCCCAAAAAAGAGGAAACACCAGTTGCACAAGTATCCTATGATTTAGAAAATATTCCTCCATATCAAGGAAATGCATATGTTGTGATCAATCAAAACGAACCAAAATTTACTGAAAGTGATATAAACATTGTAGGTGAAAGTTATAGTGATTTTGATTCGTTAGGACGTTGTGGCATTGCAATGGCACGTGTGGGAATAGATACGATGCCAACAGAAGAACGAGGTAGTATTGGTATGATAAAACCATCAGGATGGCATACTGTAAAGTATGATATTGTGAGTGGAAAATACTTATATAATCGTTGTCACTTAATTGGATATCAATTAACGGGAGAGAATGCAAATGAAAAGAATTTAATTACTTGTACTAGAAGTATGAATACAACTGGTATGTTAGAGTGGGAAAATAAAGTAGCAGATTATGTAAAAGAAACGAAAAATCATGTATTATATCGCGTAACCCCTATGTTTCAGGATGAAAATTTAGTCGCAACAGGAGTTCAAATCGAAGCTCTATCATTAGAAGATAACGGAGAAGGGGTCAAATTTAATGTCTTCGTTTATAATGTACAAGAAGGAATAGAAATTGATTATAAAACAGGGGACAGTAAATTAAAAGAATGAAAAAAGATACCTAGGTATCTTTTTATAATGGAAATCTATTTTTGTAATCAAAATATTCCCATATACAATAGATGATAAATTTAAAATATTCGATCATATGTTACCTCCTCATTACTAACATTCTGTAAAAAGAGGTAAATTCCTGCAGAAAAAGCAAATAGTTTTTATATTTGCTTAATAAGGAAAAGGTCTCATTCTGCCTGGAATGATTAAACTTTGCCCGGGAAAAACGATTGGAAAAGTCATTTGATTCACAAACATAATATCGTTTACAGAAACCCCAAATCTTCTACTGATAGACCAAATGGTATCCCCACGTCTTACAATATATATACGATTCATTGGTGGCATAGGTTGAAACGGTGGTCTAGGATGAAATGTAGGAATAATAATTACCATCCCTGGTATTAATCGACTGTTTGGTCCTAATCCATTCATACTCATCAACTCACTTACAGGAACTTGAAAAGTTTCAGCAATACTATCGATACTATCGTTTGGGGTTACAGTATAAGTCATAAATATCCTCCTTTATTTTCAAGGATATTATATGAAATCAAAAGAAATAAGTGATATATAAAAACGTAGATGAATCATACATCTACATTTTTAGTGTCTTTCATGTAATCTACGCTTGATTTGTATGATTAAATCAATTGGTGGTTTTTCCATCTGATTTAATACAAGTAAAGCATCTTGTAATTTTGTTTTTAATGAATAAGTATCTTTAATATGTTCTATTTCATTGTCTAATTCAAAACTTGAACTAGGATTTTGTCTCATAAATTGTGTAATATATTCTTTGATATCTTGAAGAACATATTCTTTTAATTGATAAGAATCCATTTCCATAACTCCAAAATAACCACTAATCATATATCGATAAGCATCTTCTATTTCTATCATTCTATCACCTGTAAATTTATTTTATCAAAGAAATAAGTGAAAAGCTACTATCTATATTATAAATTTTATGCTACCATAAAGATGGTGAAAAGGTGAGTGATTGATATGACATTTGATTTTGAAAATTTTGATGGTACGAATAGTGATATTATTGAAATAGTGTCATCAGAATCAGCATTGAAATTATTAAAACGTAGTGGGAATAAAAACATAAAAGTTTGTTTACCATTATCATTATATATTGGTAAATTGGACAGCATGAAGCCGTTTAATAGAAAAGTACTATCTAAATATTATAAAAATAATGCCACTTATAATTTTACTGATGTTTTTCATAAATTAGAACAAATTATTCAGCATTGTACAAAAATTAGAATTTGGTCTAGTCATTTAGATAGCGATTCTTATTGTTTATTGTTATTGATATGCTATTTATTTCAAGATAAGAAAATTAGCGCTATTTTTTCTGAGGAATTGGATGGGAATGCCCCATCAATTACTTCATTAAGTGAATTAGAAATTCACGATTTAGAAAAGAGAGAACATGTATTAACGCAATTACAAAAAAATGATTATTGTGAACAATGGGAAAAAATAGTTAATGATAATAAAGAATTAAGATATATGATGAATGGAGTTGTTATATCTTGTGATATAGATTCTTTTAATCATGAGATTATAGATAGATTAAAAGAAGTGAAAAAAGCATATATATATTATTTCATCACAGACTTAATGATTCATCCATCAATTCCAAATGTCATGTTTCCGGATATGTTTTATAAGTATTTAATAGAAAATTTAGAATCGGATGGAATTATAAAAAGTTCTATTATAGATGGAAAAAAATATATAGAATTAAATCAATAAAATATTTTAAAATTGTTAGGTGGAGAACAATAATGTGTTGCAATTGCTAGAAGTTAATTTTATGTTTGGAAAATGATTTGCGATGATGAATCACCTGGTAGCTTAGATAAAAAAACAATGAATAACTATGATTTTTCATTGTTTTTTTGTTGATTAAAATATTTTGCCATTTCTCTTACCATCATTCTATGAAACATAAATTACACCTTCTTTGAATTTTTATATTTATGTAGTTTTCGAGTTCTACAAATTTAATATTTTTACTCAAGTTATTTTTTTATAAAAGTTCGTGTTTTTGAACATATTTTTTAAATGGTGAAGTTATTGGTCTTATTTTGGTCTTGTTTTTTGCGAAAATATAGCCTTATAAAATATAGTAAAAAAGCTTATAAAATTGTTGATCATAAAGAAAAAGTCTTGAATTTCAAGACTTTTTAATTTCATTATGGTGGAGCTGAGGAGAGTCGAACTCCTGTCCAAATATAAAACTCCCTAACCATCTACAAGTTTAGTTCACAAATGATGTCCTTATAAAAATTAGATGTGAACGTCTATTTTATAAGTAAGCTTGTAACATTCGTTATTATTTCCAAGCTAAATAATAATATATCCTATTTTTATCGAGCCCTTATCAATTCCCAATAGGAGAAAGAATCAAAAGAGCCATTCCTGCACTTTTCTTAGGCAAAAGTAGGAGTAGCGAAAGCGCTACTTAATCTACTAAGAATGTTAGTTAATTTATTTTTTCCAGTTATTTTCTGTTTGTACGTAACGTGTACCTCCGACTTGCCGAATTAAGCTTTTTTATATTTGTCGAAACCATAAACAGCCCCAACTAAATTCATTATATCATAGCTTTTTGTTGTTTACAAATTATAATGACCTACAAATTTTACCATTTCAAACATAAAATACATTGAAGGATGTGATGAAATGAAGAGAGGAATTGATGTTTCAAGTCATCAAGGAGTCATAGATTGGGAAGCAGTAAAGGGGAATATTGATTATGCAATCATTCGTTGTGGTTATGGAGCAGATAGAGAGAGTCAAGATGATATTTATTTTAAAAGGAATGCAGATGAGTGTACTAGATTAGGGATTCCTTTTGGAGTATATTTATATAGTTATGCGGATAATATCAGTTGGTCTGATAGTGAAGTAGAACATGTGTTAAGGCTTGTAAAAGGGTATCAATTAGAATATCCTATTTATTATGATATTGAAGATAAAGTACAAGCTAATTTATCAAATGAAACACTTACTGATATTGTTGTTAACTTCTGTGAGAAATTAGAACAACAAGGGTACTATGTTGGTGTTTATGCCAATTTAAATTGGTGGAATACGAAACTAAATTCAAATCGTCTTGATGCATATGCGAAATGGGTAGCACGTTATAATACGGTACTTGGTTATGATGCAGGTATGTGGCAGTATACAAGTAGTGGTACAATTGCCGGAATTAATGGAAATGTCGATATGGATTATTGTTATGTCGATTATCCTGAAGCAATCAAGAAAGCCGGATTAAATGGTTTTCCAAAAGAAGAAACACCAACTGAACCAATTCCTGAAATACCACCTGTTACAGATGTCAATACAGAAATAGAAAACTTAAAAAACGAAATAGAAACATTAAAAAAAGAGAACGAACAATTACAAGAAACATGTCAAGAAAAAGAGTTGATTTTTACTTGTGAAAAAGCAGGTACTTATTATATAGAATTAAAAGAACAGGATAAATTATTTTATGAACCGGGAGTCATACAAAAGTAAAAGAAAGAATCTATCATAATAGACTCCTTTTTTATGTCAAGTAAACGACTACTACTCATGTAATTCATATACAAAAAGCAATGATTTTGTTATAATAAATTATAATGAAAGAGAATGGGGAGGGATTACATGAAGAAAGTTTTTAAAACAATGATTTCTGGTTTTTTATGTACTTTACTATTATCTCTTAGTTTAATTCCTCCTTATGTACCAAAAGTAAGTGCAGCAGAATATCCAATATATGGAGTTGTTAATTTTAGAACGAAAGATTGTAATACCAATACGTTGTACACAAGAGAAAGTGGAGAACAGGGTTATACCAATGGTTGTTATGGAGCTGATGCAGCTTTTTTAGGAATTGAAAATGGCATGGTAAAATTTAAAATGTCCGGTGTGATTGGATATGTAAATCCAAACGATGTAGAAATACGTAATATGGATCCAGAAACAATTACTACTTATATTTCAAATTATCGTGTTAAGAATGGTGAACTACAACATGTTATACAATTAGATGTAAACAATTATAAGTCTGGTAATGTGATTACAATTGGACGAGCACCTAGTAATTTAAGTGAGGGCACTTACTATAGTTATGATGGTATTTATTTTTATCCAGATACATTAGATGGATTTAAAATGATGATCGATGATTATAAAGGTGGAACAAGTTATCGTGCAGTGAATGCGAATCAACCATATTATAACTATTATCAATATTTACCAACTAGAACAATTAGTAACTATACAAGTGAAGATTTAAAAGTTGATTTTTCAAGTTATACAAGTAAAATGACAGGATATCCTGCTAAAGAAAATGAATCGCAACTTTATGGGGAACATGTATCATTTATAGAATATCAAAACGAGTATGGTGTCAATGCAATGATGGCTTTAGGACTTGCGAAAAATGAAAGTGCAATGGGAAAAAGTCAGATAGCATACAATAAGAATAATTTGTTTGGAATTGCTGTTTATGATAGTAATACGGGAGCAGGTAAGTCATTTGCAACTGTACGTGAGAGTATTCGTTATTTTGATAAGAATTTGATTTCTGAAGGATATTTGGATCCAAAAGATGCAGGTGGAAGATATCATGGTGGACATTTTGGAAATAAAGGTGCTGGATTTAGTGTAAAATATGCATCTGATCCATATTGGGGAGATAAAGAAGCATCTTATTATTATAATTTTGATAAAGCTTATGGAAATCAAGATTATAATAAATATACAATAGGTATTAAAGGAACAAATGGAAATTATAATATTAAAAAAGAACCTACTACTTCTTCTGTTTCTCTATATCAGACAACGAAAAATAGAAATGTACCATTTGTTATTTTAGATACCATTACCAATAGTGAAGGAACTTGGTTTAAAGTTCAAACAGATCCTACTTTAGCGATAGGAAGAAATAGTATCATACAAGATAATGGTGCCTATGATTTTAATAATAACTATGGATATATTCATTCTAGTATTATTACATATATCAGTAATGGAACAGGAATGAAATCACGTTATACAATTGATTTTAATCCAAATGGAGGAAGATTTATCGATGGAGAGACTTCTACGAAAAGATTAACTGTAGAAGAATATGTAACGCCAGAACTTGCCGATCCTGTAAGAGATGGTTATACATTTGCTGGATGGGATCAAACAGTAATGCCAGCTCAATCTAATAAAACTTATACGGCTGTATGGAAGAGTAATAATCCACAGAAATATACGATTACTTTTGATGCGAATGGTGGAACATTTGAAGATGGCAGCATGACAAAAACACAAACATTAGAAGAAGGAAGTAGACCATCAGAGCCAAAATCACCAACAAAGAATGGTTATACATTTGTTGGTTGGGATAGTGAAATATCTTTAGTAACTGGAAATAAAACATATAAAGCAGTTTGGGAAAAAGTATTAGAAAAATACAATATTACCTTTGATGCCAATGGTGGTAAATTTAACGATAATAAAGAGACAAAAACAGTTGTTACAACGGAAGGACAAAAACCACAAGTACCAGAAAATCCAACAAAGGATGGTTATATATTCCAAGGATGGGATAAAGAAATTATAGAAGCAGTTGGAAATACGACTTATACGGCTGTATGGGAAAAAGAAAAAGCAACCTATAAAATTACCTTTGATGCAAGTGGAGGAACATTTGAAGATGGTAAAGAGAAACAAGTTGTAAATACATTAGAAGGAAATGTTCCAGAAGAACCAAAAGCACCAACAAAAAGTGGTTATAAATTTATTGGTTGGGATAAGGAAATAGTTGTTGCTGATGGTGATACAACTTATAAAGCTCAATGGGAAAAAGTGAAAACTTATGCGATCACTTTTGATGCAGATGGTGGTGTATTTGAAAATGGAAAAGATAAATTAACCATCAATGTAGAAGAAAATACAAAACCTTCTGTAAGTAATCCAACAAAAGATGGTTATATATTCCAAGGATGGGATAAAGAGATTACAAATGCATTAGAAGATACAACATATAAAGCCATCTGGAAAGAGTTAACATTAGATGATTTAGAAGAAAGAGATGGTTTATTCTATATTGATTCTTTTGTAGAGAAAGATGGTAAATTAACATTAAAAGGATATAATACCATTGAAGGAATTAATAATACATTAGATACAGATATTGATTATACTTTAATTTTTGAAGATGTGAATCGTAAAAAAGAAGTGTTATCTGAAAGTGCTAAGAGAATTACAGATTCAAAAGAACATCCATTTCCAATTTATAGTGTAGATGGCAAAGATTATACATATGCTTGGTTTGAAATGAATATTGATATTAGTAAATTACCAGAGGGTAATTATACGATGTATATGGTTGCCAACACAGATCAATATTATTCTAAAAAAGTAGTGAATAATCTGACAAATAGTAAACAAGATGCATCTTATGAACAAGATAATAAGAATGTTATTATTCGTAATAATTATAATTATGAAAACAGTCCAATTGAGTTATTAGTTCGTAATGCAAGTGAGATGGACGTTCATAAGAATGTAGGAACGTATTATAATCAATTTGATACTTATACAACATTTGAATTTACAAATGATAATTTATTACATATGAGAGGATTATCTTATTCATATGGTATGGATTTGAGTAATCGTGGAACCACAACAAGAAAAGTATTATTTGAAAATCAAGATAACTATAAAGTTTATTCTAAAGATTTAGGATATATTACAACGGGAGATTATACTGCACCATTACCAGAAGATGATCACTTAGGTAAAGATCGTGCTTGGTATGATCAGAAGATAAATATAAGTGATATTCCAAAAGGCACATATGTTTTATATACAACAACGACATCTCAAGGAAAGACAGATATATCTGAAATGACAGAAAAAATGGGAAGATCACTAGATGATGTTGTAAAAATAATAGATGGTAAACATTACTCATTCCGTATTAATTATCAACAAAATAGTAGAATTGAAATGATCGTAGAATAAAAGATACTTCAATCGTCGAAGTATCTTTTTAATATAAAAATAGGATGATTGAATCATCAATCATCCTATTTATTTACAATTGTAACTGTAATGGTATCACATGTGGTAGCTGTTGCTCCATTGGCAATAGAACTACTACATATTGCGCCATTTGTACTATTTCCATTTGGACAAGCTGTGACATAATTTGGAACAATGTTTAAATATTTATTATTACTTGTTGCTTTAATCATAGCATATGTCTGTGTACCTGTACTACCAGTTCCTCCATATAAGAAAGTATATGGTGTACAAACTGGTTCTGGATTAGGAGAAGGACTTGTTGGCGTATTGGATGTGTTTCCACCACTGTTATTACTACTACTATTTCCTCCACCTGTACTTGCAGTAGGTCTTTTTCCGTTACTGATGGTTAAGATCACACTCGTTCCATCAGATACTTCACTTCCTGCAGTTTTATTTTGATTAATAACTGTATCTTTGGTTTTAGTTGAATAAGCATAATTAAATGTACAACTAAGTCCATTGTTATCACATGTTTTTTTCGCATCACTTCTTGTCATACCAATAAAGTTTGGAATACTTCTTTTTTTACCAAGTGATACAACTACTGTAATTGTTTCTGTTTGACTTAATGTCTGTCCTGGTTTTTTATCAACACTGATAATTTTTCCTTTTTCGATACTATCACTAAATTCTTCATTTAAAACAAATTGTAATCCATGTTCACTTGCAAATGTTCTGATTTTATCGACATCATTATCCCCATATTGAATCATTTTTAAAGGACCTTTAGAAGTAACAATATGAATGGTAGTTCCTTCATCGATACTATCTCCTTTTTGAACACTGGCACGAATTACTTTTCCAGCTTTTACAGAACTTGAATATTCACTACTGTAATTTATTTTCATGTGATTTTGATTTGCCCATTTTTCAATTTCTTCTAATGACATTTTTGTAAAGTCAGGAGCCTTAATTTTCTTTCCCTTGGAAATATATAGTTTAACTTTCATTTCATCCTGTTTAATAACAGTACCAGCTTTTGGATCTGTTTTAATAACATGATCTTTTTCTATATCATCATGATATTCATAAATAACATCATATTTAATTCCATTCCTTTTTAACCATAATGTCGCATCAAATTCCTCCATCTCAGTGAGATCTTTTAATTTGACTGGTTCTAGATCTTCTTCTTTTCCTAATGAGAATTTTAATTTTAATTCATCACTACGTTTCATGTTACCTGATTTATTTTGTTCAAATTCTTCATCACGTTTGATATCGTCTTTAAATTCATAATCGATTGTTACATGATCTAGTTTATTCTTTTTGATGATTTTTACTACTTCATCGATATTCCAACCAATCATATCGGGAATATTTACTTCTAAGTCATAATTTGGACCATTTGATACAACGACTTCCATTGCTTTTACTTTTGATGTTAATGTATCTGGTTTGACACTTTGTTTCATAATTGTATTTTCTTTAAATTCATCACTGTATTCATATTTTGTCGTAAGATTGATGTTATGGTTGTTTGCCCATTTCATTGCTTTAATGACTTGTTGATTTCTAAAGTCTAAAACAACAGATTTTGTTGGTAAGTTAATCACATTGGTGGTTACTAGAATATTAAAGCTAATTGCTGCCACCAATAAGAGGGATGTGATTACATTCATAGTACGGCGACTACGCTCTTTTTTTACAAACATACCAAGTCCAAAGGAACTAGTTACAACGAGAAGTAAAATGCTGTTAATAATTAAAAATAATTGATTTTTCTCATCTGCCATATAGATAATATTATAAGCTAGATAACAAGTTTCTAATACCATTGTAATAAATAGTAAAAAAGCAGATAAAAAGTTAGATTTATATGTTGTTCTTTTTGTTTCTTTTCTGACACGTTCTAATTCTTGTTTTACTTTTTCTTTTTTCTCTTCTTTTTCTTTTTGCTCTATCATTGCTTTTGGATGATCAATTTCTCGTTGAAAGATATTAGACTCTACTTTTTCATCATCTTTTTTTTCTTCTTTTATCTCATTTGTTGTAAGCGTATTGAATAGTGTATCTATTTCCATCTCATCTTGTAATTGTTCTAATTCATCAATTTTCTTTTTTTTCTTCTTTTTTGCCATCCGTACACCTTCTATCTATATTTCACATATTACTTATATCATTATACTATAAACAGCGATTGAAAAGGAATAGAAATAAAGGGGGTGGACAAACACTTGACAATCTAAAATTTCTGTGTTATGATATTCAACTATTTCATGTGAGGGGGGATTTATATGAATAGTAATAAAGGCCAATATAATGAAATGAAACATTTTTTTGATGAAATTAGAAAAGGAATGGAAGCAAAACCACAAGAAGAAATTGATCTGCGTTTTATTATGGCACAATTAAATAAATATGGAGTACAACAATCAGGAGAAAAAATTTCGTATCCACTTTTAAATCGTTCTGAGATTTTTACGGAATTTTCTGATCGCCAATTTTATTTATCAAAGGGGAGTTGTTTTCCACCATATATTGAATTTTCTATTCACGATAGAAAAGATCCACACCATAAAGCAAGAAATTATGAAATTATTATTCCAGCGAAACCAGAAAGTTGTGATATGATTTCTATGTTATTAATTGATTATTTATTGGAGCATGAAATTCCTGCAGAAGTAAAGGCTAGTACGCATAATACGAATGCGAATATCCGTGTTTTTGTTGAGAGTGAACAAATGGCAAAAAAAATTCGTAAATATTGTTTACGTCAACCGTTAATCTATTGGAACATTCATAAGCCTAATCCATTTATTAAAAGATTTGTAAAAGAAAATGAACAAAAAGGAAATGCCTTTGGAATTCATAAAAATCCATATGGAGCAGGAATGGAAAGTATTGAGTATATTGCTGTATTGATTACCGAATATGTAGAATCAGCTCGTGTTCATGATCGTATTGATTTTGTGACGGTTGATAAATTTATGTCATCATTAAAGAAACGAGTAGATTTATATCGTGATACAGATCCTAAAAAACAAATTAGTAAAAGTTTAATAGATGTTTATAATAAAGCAAAACAAGAGCATAAAGAACAAGTTGAAATTAGAAATGTTCTTACAAAAGAAAAGAAGCAAGAAGATATCAATGAAAAAAATGAAACAAAATTAAAACCATACTCATATTATAATCATGAGAATACGAAAGAGAGAAATCGTATGATGAGTAAGGAATATGTAAAAAATGTTTATCTAGGTTAAGATAAACATTTTTACTTGTGAAATTATAGATTTTATAGTATAATTTAGTGGAATTTAGTGAGGAGAGGATACGCATGATTGAAAGATTGATGATGATTGAAAAGCGTTATCTAGAGTTAAATGAGGAATTAATGAATCCAGAAATTATCTCAAATGTAAAAGAAACATTAAAGAGAACGAAAGAACAGGCAATGTTAAAAGATGCGTATGATGCATATCAAAAATATAAAGAAATAGAGTCTGGTATTTCTGATGCCAAAGAAATGATTCATGATCCAGAACTTGGTGAAATGGCAAAAGAAGAATTAAATACATTGGAGCAAGAAAAAGCAAAGTTAGAAAAAGAAATAGAAGTGATATTACTTCCCAAAGATCCAATGGATGGTAAAAATGTTATTGTAGAAATACGTGGTGCTGCGGGAGGAGATGAAGCAAATATTTTTGCTGGAGATTTATTCCGTATGTATTCTAAGTATGCTGAAAAAGAAGGTTGGAAAATAGAAGTATTAGAAGAATACCCAAGTGAGATGGGTGGTTATTCTTTAATTCAATTTATGGTAAAAGGAGAGAATGTATATTCTAAGTTAAAATACGAAAGTGGAGCCCATCGAGTACAAAGAGTGCCACAAACAGAAACGCAAGGAAGAGTACATACTTCAACCGCAACTGTACTTGTTATGCCAGAAGCAGATGAGGTAGATATTGAAATTAAAGAAGCAGATTTAAAAGTAGATGTATATCGTTCTAGTGGTGCTGGAGGACAACATGTTAATACAACGGATAGTGCAGTTCGTATGACACATATTCCAACAGGAATTGTTGTTACTTGTCAAAATGAACGTAGTCAGATTAAGAATCGTGAAAAGGCTTTACAGATGTTACGTGCTAGAGTTTATGAAGAAGAAGTACGTAAGAAAGAAGAACAAGAAGGGTTAGAACGTCGTACAAAAATTGGTACTGGTGATCGTTCTGAGAAGATTAGAACTTATAACTATCCTCAAAATCGTGTGACAGATCATCGAATTGGATTTACGTTAAAACAATTAGATCGTGTGATGGAAGGCGATTTAGATGAAATTATTACAGCATTAATTAATGCCGATCAAGAGAGAAAGTTAAAGGAAGCATTATAATGAAAACAAAAGCTCAATTAAAAGAGCTCTTTTCTTCTCATGGAGTATCTCTTTCGTTATTCGATTATTTAGAAAAGTATGGAGATCCAAATAAAATAGAAGAACAAGTAAAAGAGGTATTAAATGGTGTTCCTATTCAATATGTAGTAGGAAATGTAGATTTTTATCACGCTAATTTAGAGGTAAACGATTCTGTTTTAATTCCTCGTTTTGAAACAGAAGAGTTATGTGATAAGGTAATTCATATATTGAAAACATGGCACCAGGATGAATTTAAAATAGCGGATATTGGCACTGGTTCTGGATGTATTGCAATTACAATGAAACAAGCATTTCCGAAAGCGAGTGTAACAGGAGTAGATATCTCGTTAGATGCTTTAGAAGTAGCAAAAAGAAATGGAATTAGAAATCATGTCGATATATTGTGGCAATGTGGAGATTTATTACAGCCATTAGAGGGGAAATATGATTGTATTATTAGTAATCCACCATATATTGATGAGAAAGATCCAGAAGTAATGTCACAAGTTCGTACCTATGAGCCACATCTAGCTCTTTTTGCCGAAGAGGATGGATATGCGAATTATCATAAAATATTAACAGGAGTAAAACCATATTTAAAAGAACGATATTTATTAGCGTTTGAAATTGGTTACCAACAAAAAGAACATTTAGAAAAATTTGCTAAAAAGTTATTTCCCGATGCAATGGTATCAATTGAAAAAGATGCATCAGGAAAAGATCGTTTTTTATTTATTTTAAAGAAGTAGGGAGTAGATAGTATGAAAAAGACAAAAATTATTTGTAGTATTGGACCAGCAAGTAACTCATATGAAATATTTAAAAAAATGGTATTACATGGAATGAATGTTGCACGTATTAATTTTTCACATGCAACGAATGAGGAACGTGAAATTGTAGTTGCTGATACGAAGAGAGTAAATCAGGAATTAGGAACGCATGTAGCAGTACTTTATGATACAAAAGGACCTGATTTTCGTACCGGAAAAACAAAAGATGGTGGTATTTCTTTAGAAGAGGGAAAACAAATTCGTATTGTAAAAGAAGATATCATTGGAACAGAAGAAGCGTTTACGGTTAACTATAAAGATGCTTTAGATGATATTCATGTAGGTGCTCATATTCTATTAGAAGATGGATTAATGGAATTAGAAGTGGTTAGTAAAGAAGAAGATGGACTGACTTGTGTTGTCATTAGTGGTGGTGTTTTATTAGATCGTAAAGGTGTGAATGTACCTGGTGTAAAATTAAATGTTCCATTTATTAGTGATCAAGATCGTGAAGATATTATTTATGCATGTCAACATGATGGAGATTATCTAGCACTTTCTTTTGTAGATGAAAAAGAAGATGTGCTACAAGTTCGTGAAATTTTAAAAGAACAAAATCGTGAAGATATGTTAATTATTTCTAAAATAGAAAGTGAAACAGCCATTGATCATATCGATGATATTATTGAAGTAAGTGATGGAATTATGGTAGCACGTGGAGATTTAGGAGTAGAAGTTCCAGTTGTAAATTTACCAATCTATCAAAAAACAATTGTGGAAAAATGTCGTGCGAAAGGGAAATTTTGTATTGTAGCAACAGAGATGTTATCTAGTATGCAAAAGAGTGCAAGACCAACACGTGCAGAAGTATCTGATATTGCGAATGCTGTCATTGACGGAACAGATGCTGTTATGTTAAGTGGAGAAACAACAACTGGAAAACATCCTGTGGAAGCAGTAACTTATATGGCAAATGTCTGTGAAAACACTGAAAAGTATTTACAATACCAAGATCGTATTCAAACATCTTTCTCATTAGATGTACCAGCAACGATTGCTAAAGGTGTAGTAGAAATTACCAATGATATTGATATTGAAGCAATTATTACAGCTACTATGACAGGTTATACAGCACGTAATATTAGTAATTTAAGACCAAATACAATGATTATTGCTGCTTGTCCAGAAGAATCAGCAGCACGTAAATTAGCACTTAACTTTGGTGTTTCTGCAACAGTTGTAGATCTATCTGGTTCAACAGATGAAATTATTGAAAAATGTATTCATCAAGCAAAAAAACAATTCCAATTAAAAGATAATACTTATGTAGTTGTCACTGGTGGTTTTCCAAATGATACTAAAAAACACCATACAAATTATTTAAAAATAGAAATGATCTAGTTTGACAAATCATTTCTTTTTTGTTAGGATATTATCTACTTTGTAAAAAGAGGGGGAGTTTTATGAAATGTTATAATAAAAAAGATTATTATCAAGCTGCTTTTCTTTATTGGCAACACCACGAAGTAGAACCTAGCTTATTATCAGATGATGAAAGTAAAGTTGCTATTTTAGATCAATATTTTACTAAAAGAGAAGTTTATTTGATGGTAGAAAATTATATTTTACAATACGCTGATAAGAAAGAAGTAAAATTATATAAGAAGCTTTGTCAAATTCATGAATATCCAAATTATTGGCAAGTACTTAGAACGAAAGATTTATCACTAGAAAAAGCAAAAAAATATTTAGATACAAGAAGTATAAAAAAAATACATTTAAAAGCATTATTGAAACGATTAGAACGTAGTCAAGAGTTGAATCCTGAAGAATATGCTTATGTAAAAAGTCTAGTAACTTATTATGAAAGTCTAGAATTATCACCAGAAGAAAAACAAAAGCAAGAGGAAAAGCACGAAGCTGAAAGAAGAGAACAAGCAAAAAAAGCAGAAAAATATATTGAATATTATTTATCTGATTCAAATCCACTTCCAGTATATGCTTTCTATTGTGAGTATATGGGTTTGAAAAGTAAAGATATATCCAAAAAGATAAGATTACTAGCATATTATAATAAAGAATTATATCAACGTTTTCAAGAAGCATGTGCTAGTGAAAATACAAAAGAAAATATTCAAAAATTATTAACTTTCATTCATCCATTTTTAGAAAAAATGGCACAAATTGTATCAGCATATCAAGAAGAAGGATTAAAACCAGATTTAATAGATTATTATGAAAATATTTCTTTTCCATTTCCATTACTTTCTAAAATTGTATCTCGTTATTGTACAAAGAAAGAAAGTGATATTCTTATGGCATTTTGTTCAAAAAATACATTAGATCAAGAAGTAGCACGTTATATTTCTGATCAAATTGATATTAATGGGGTTGTATTTACGAAAGAAGATCAATATGGTGTTATTTCATGGTTAAATGAACATAATTATCCAGTTACATATGATATTTTTATGGATAAATTAAAAAGAATGGCAAAAGAAAAGAATCAACAAAAACATTTATAAAAAGTAGCAGAAATGATTTTCTTCTACTTTTTTTTTTGGTACAATAACAAATAGGGTGATCTTATGAATGACAAGTTAGAAATACTATGTAAACAAATGAATTTAACAGAAGAAGATAAGAAACAACTAGATGGAGGCGTTTTAGAGCGTATTGTTGGTAACCGTGCTCATGATGAGTATCGTTTTTATATTCATGTAGATCATACATTACCAGTCAATTTTTATTTATCGTTTCAAAAAAAACTAATGGAATCTTTTCCAGCATGTAGAACCGTATCAGCTACATTTCAAGTAAAACATGTTTCAGCTGATTTATTCGCATCTTATTATCGTGCTTTTTTAGAAAATATGAAAGAAGAAAACCCATTATTAGAATTACTTTTAGATGCGAAAGTATCTTATGATGATGAATGGGTCACATTGGTTTTTGGTAATAAAGCAGAAGAAATGAAATTTCGTTCGATTGAAGATAGATTACGTCAAGAATTAAAACAAGCTGGATATACAAATGTTACTTTTGAAGTGAAGTTAGATGAAGAACAAAGTTTGGAAATGCAACGAGAAATAGAAAAAACATTAATTGCAGAAGTACAAAAAGTAGAAGCTACTCCAATTCAACCACCAGTGATAGAAGAGCCAAAGAAACATAATTTTCAAAAGGGAAATTACAAAAGAAAAACGATTTTAGATGAAAGTAATCCCGATGTTGTAATTGGAAGAACAATTGATACAGAACCAGTTCATATTCATGACATTATTGGAGAAATGAACAATATTACAATTGAAGGAACTATTTTTGGAGTGGATGTTCGAGATACGAAAACAGAATTAAAAATAGTAACATTGAAAGTAACTGATTATACGGATAGTATTTATGTAAAATTATTCTTACACGATGAAGAAGAAGCAAACTTAGTATTGCCAAAATTAAAAAATGGTAAGTTTTATCTATTCCGTGGAAATACAAAAGATGATCAATATTCAAAAGAATTGACATTTACTGCCCGTGATATATTGTTATTAGATAAGAAATTAGAAGAGAGAATGGATCAAGCACCAAAAAAGAGAGTAGAATTACATACTCATACGAAGATGAGTCAAATGGATGGTGTGGTAGATGCCAAAGATTTAGTCAAAACAGCTCGTAAATGGGGACACAAAGCAGTTGCAATTACGGATCATAATGGAGCGCAGGCTTTTCCTGATGTTTATCATTTAATATGTGATATCAATAAAAATTTAAAAGAAGGAGAAGAACCATTTAAAGCCATTTATGGAACAGAACTTACAATGATTGATGATGAAGTAAATATTGTTGTTCGTCCTAATGATTCCGTATTATTAGATAATACTTATGTGGTATTCGATTTTGAAACAACTGGTTTTAATGCTGGTGGTGGAGATACGATTATTGAAATCGGAGCTGTTAAATTACATAATGGTGAGATTATTGAAAGATATGATGAATTGATTAATCCAGGTAGAAAATTACCACAGAAGATTATTGATGTAACAAGTATTACGGATGAAATGTTAAAAGATAAAGATAATGAAGAAAATGCGATTAAACGTTTTATTGAATGGTTTGGAGATTTACCAATGGTTGCTCATAATGCCAAATTTGATGTGTCTTTCTTAGAAATGGCTTATCAGAAATATAACTTAGGAACTTTTCAAAATCCTGTCATTGATACTTTAGAACTATCACGTACCTTAGACAACACCTTTGCGAGACATAGTTTATCGGCTCTTGTGAAACGTTACAATGTTCCTTGGGATGAGTCTAGTCATCATAGAGGGGACTATGATGCGGAAGGAACTGCGCTAGTATTTCACAAAATGATGAGAAAGTTATCGGATCGTAATTTGGAAAAGATGACGGATTTAGATAAGTTAGTATCAAAAGATGAAATTCATAAATATGGACGTCCTTACCACATTAATATTTTGTGTAAAAATAAGACTGGTTTGAAGAATTTATTTAAAATTATTTCTTTGGCAAATACAAAGTATTTATATAAAACACCACGTATTCTTAGAAGTGAGATTCAAAGATTAAGAGAAGGGTTATTAATTGGTAGTGGATGTTATGAAAGTGAGATATTTACGCAAGCTCGTAGTAAAAGTGAAGAAGAACTTAGTAATATGATTCATTTTTATGATTATGTTGAAGTACAACCACCTGAGTGTTATGATCATCTACTACAAATGAATGATTTTTCAAATAAACAAGAGTTGATTGACAATATTAAAAAGATTATAAATACGACGAAAGCAGCTGGTAAATTAATTGTTGCCACGGGAGATGTACATCATTTAAATCGTGAAGATAAGTTATATCGTGAAATTATTGTCAATCAAAAAGTACCTGGTGGAGGAAGACATCCACTAGCACGTAATAATATTCGTGAGATTCCATCACAACATTTTAGAACAACGGATGAGATGTTAGAAGATTTTAATTTCTTAGATGATGATTTAAGAGAAGAAATTGTCATTACAAATCCCAATAAGATTGCTGATATGGTGGATATCATTGAAGTAATTATTGAAACAGGCGGTATTCCATTTTCTCCTAAGATTGAAAATTCTGTGGAAACGGTAAAAGAATTAGTATATGGGAAAGCACATGAACTTTATGGTGATCCACTTCCAGAATTGATTGCTAGTCGTATTGAGCAAGAATTAAAAGGAATTATCGGTGGGGGATTCGATGTTATCTATTTAATTGCTCAAAAATTAGTAAAGCATTCTAATGATGATGGATATTTAGTTGGTAGCCGTGGTTCTGTTGGAAGTAGTTTTGTTGCTACCATGATGGGGATTACAGAAGTAAATCCATTGCCTGCCCATTATGTCTGTCCAAAGTGTAAGCATAGTATCTTTGAAGAAAATGGAGAAACATTAGGATCAAAGTATTCTAGTGGATTTGATTTACCAAATAGGGCTTGTCCAAAGTGTGGAACTATGATGAATAAAGATGGCCAAGACATGCCATTTGCAACATTCTTAGGATTTAATGCAGACAAAGTACCTGATATTGATTTAAACTTCTCAGGAGATTATCAATGGAAAGCTCATGAGTATACAAAGGTGTTATTCGGTGTTGATAACGTGTATCGAGCTGGTACAATTGGTACAGTTGCAGATAAAATTGCTTATGGATTTGTAAAAGGATATTGTGAAGATAAAGGAATTACGATGAGAACTGCAGAAGTAGAACGTATTGCTTTAGGTTGTACTGGAGTAAAAAGAACGACTGGACAACACCCAGGAGGAATTGTTGTTATTCCAGGCTACATGGATGTATTTGATTTTACGCCATTTCAATATCCAGCAGATGATCCGACAAGTTTATGGCGTACAACCCACTTTGATTATCATGCCATTGATCAAGATGTATTAAAACTAGATATTTTAGGACATGTTGATCCAACTCATTTACGTATGTTACAAGATTTATCTGGTATGGATGTAACGAAAGTCCCATTAGATGATAAAGAAACGATGGCGATCTTCTGTGGACCGGAACCATTAGGAGTTACTCCTGAGCAAATTAATTGTCCAACAGGAACGTTAGGAATTCCAGAGTTTGGTACAAAATTTACTATTCAAATGTTAGTAGATACCAAACCGACAACATTTTCAGAATTGATTAAGATTTCTGGTCTTTCTCATGGTACTGATGTATGGTTAGGAAATGCCCAAGAATTAATTCGTAACAATGTCGTTCCATTTAAAGAAGTTATCGGATGTCGTGACGATATCATGGTATATTTGATGTATAATGGAATGGAACCAAAAAAAGCATTTAAGATTATGGAATTTGTTCGTAAAGGAAAAGCAAGTAAGCAACCGGAACAATGGCAAGAATTTAAAAAAGATATGGAAGCAGCTGGTATTGAACCATGGTTTATTGATTCCTGTGGAAAAATTAAATACATGTTCCCAAAAGCCCATGCTGCTGCTTATGTTATCAGTGCTTTTCGTATTTCATATTTTAAGGTCCATCATCCACTTTGGTATTATTGTTCTTATTTTTCTGTTCGTATTGATGACTTTGATATTGAAACAATGATCAAAGGTTATGATGCCATTAAAAATAAGATCGCAGAATTAGAAGCCAAAGGAAAAGAAGCAACAAATAAAGAAATGAGTATTATTGAAACTTTAAAAATTGCTTTAGAAGCAACTGCAAGAGGAATTAAGTTTGCACCATTATCAGTAACAGAAAGTGGAGCAAAGAACTTTATCATTAAAGATGATCATACTTTAATACCACCATTTCGTACCATTGACGGACTTGGATTAACTGTTGCGAAAAAGATTGTGGAAGAAAGAGAAAAAAATGCTTTCTTAAGTATTGAAGATTTACAAAAGAGAGGAAAAGTTTCTGCCACTTTAATTGACAAAATGAGAATGATGGGAATGCTAGATAATATGGATGAATCTAGTCAACTTAGTTTATTTTAAGAGGAGACTACCAAAGTCTTCTTTTATATTTCTGGATTTTCATTACTACTAGGGTTATCGATGGGATCTTGGATAACAACATATAATACAATGATTGCCCCAATCGTAGTTAAAATCGATGCGAAATTTTGAAGTGATAATAGAGTGGTATCTTTATTATTTTCTTTTGCATTTTGTAAATTAATTCGATTTACATATAGAAATGTACCAGTTAAGATTAAAATAAAAATATGATTTAATATATTTAATTTTTTTGCTTCTTCTACTGTTAGAGATGTCTTTTGATGACGTATGATTTGTTTTCGATAATGAGTTAAATAGATTGCAACCGCTGTTGTTATTAAATAACAAACAGAAGCAAATTCTTGAATATTTAAAAGCTTAATTGTATCAATATTACTACTATTTTTCATATTTTTTCAATTGTTTTATTTTGTCTAATTCACTCACTGTTACAAATTGATAATCGTCTTGTTTTAGTTCTTTTAATAGCCTTTCTAAAATCGTAATGGTTTGTTTTTTCGTATCATGCATTAAAATAATACTACCATCTTTTGTATTTTGAATTGTTTTTTTCAAAATATGATCAATATTATGACTTTCCCAATCTCTGGTATCAACATCCCACATGACAATTTTTAGCTCAGAACGTTTTCTCAATGATTGATTGACAGCCCCATAAGTAGGACGAAATAGACGAGGTGTAAAACCAGTTACTTTTTTGACAACTTGTTGTGTTTGATTGATTTGATTTAAGAATTCTTGATCACTTACTTTTGTGAGCCATTTATGATTATAAGAATGATTTCCAATTTCATTTCCTTCTTGAACCATACGACGCATAGTATCACTATATATTTCTACTTTGTTACCAATTACAAAAAAAGTTCCACTGGCATCATATTTCTTTAATATGTTTAAAAGTTCTTCTGTATAAGTACTAGGACCATCATCAAAAGTAAGTGCTACACTTTTTTGATTTGGATCAATGATTCTTGTAGTCGTTTCTACTTTTTTCCATTCTGGTTCTACTTTTCCTTGATTGATATCAATGGTTAATCCTAAGTTTTCAATTGGAATAGAAATAGTCATAATATCAAAATAACCAGCACTAATCTCATATGGTTCAAAATAAAAATAAAATTGTTCTTCATCAAAAGTAAAATGAATCTCTGTAAATTGATTTAGTAATTTTTTTACACGATCTATTAATAAACAATCGGGGTATTGTTTTTTCAACTTATTTAAAATCATCGATATTACTTTTTTATTTTCAGTAGGAGAGATGACATCTGATAAAGTTAAAAATTTATTTTTCTTTTTATCATAAACATAAGTATCTAAATCATTCATTGGATTAGATAATAAGTTAGAATTTGAAAAAGTTTTTAATACAACCATCATATATCTTTGATCAATGATGTCATAGGTATAATCAATATTAAATTCAGCATCTTTTGCGATTGCTACAAATTCTTTTTGTTGTTCTAAAAAATTTTGATATCTCGTTTTCACATCTTCTTGTATTTTTTGATCTAAACGTTTTTCTTTTGTAATCGGATAATTAATTGCGATTTTCATTTGATTATTTTTTTGTACAATGGTTTTAACTTTATTTTCTTGTTTATTACATCCTGTAACAAGTAATAAGAAAACAAACAAACATAATACTTTTTTCAAGAAAATCAACTCCTATTAAAATATATTCTAAATTAGACTGTTTCAATACAAAAAGAAATATGAGCTTCATATAATAAGATAAAAAGGATGTGGATGTATGGAGAATGTATTACCAAGTAATTTTGTGAATTGTCTCATGATTAGCTTAATCTTATCAGTTGTTATGATGGCGTTATTACAAAAGTTTAAAAAACTACCATTTATTAAAAAATGTTGGCAAATATGGATTTTAAATTTAGTATTTTCTTTTTTAATTGGCATTCCATTTTCTATTACTTTTTATAATACGAGTATCAAAGATAGTGTATGGATCGGGTTATTCTGTTTTATTGGTGCACCTTCTATTTATCAAGCTTTAAAAAAACAAAACTTATTACAATATCGTCCTGAATCATTAAAAGATGATGTTGTAGAAGTACCTGTTGCTAACAAGATTACAATTCCATCAAGTATCAATAAAGAAGAAAAATAAAACGATAGAATAGAGTAGGAATAAGACATCTTTCTTTACATTTAGAAATTATAGATATATTTTATAATTTCTTTCTTTTTTTTTAGAAATATGCTATGATTTTAATAGTTGAGAGGTGTCATAATGAAACAAGAAGGTTATTTAGATGCACAAGGTCAGCCAATTGTAAAACAACCAGTAGATCCTGTAAAGTTAGCTCGTAAAATTTCAATTATCGCACTTGTTGTGTTAATTGTTATATTTATAATTGTTTTTCTATATAAAAAGAGTAAGAATGATAAATGTACTTCCATTGAGAGTTTATTTGCTGAAGCAGCTTTTAAGATGATAGAAGATGAAGAAAAATTACCAAAAATGAATGGAGATAAAGTAGTTGTTTCGGCAAATGAAATTAGTCAAAGTGGAAAATTGAATCGCGATGATATTACTTTAAAAGAAGATGTATGTAAAGGGACTGTAACAATTACGAAAGTCAAAGGGAAATATATTAAAGTAACAGATCTAACGAATTGTAATTACTGTACAACAGATGAACATTATAAAGAATATGGTGAATGGACAGATAAAGAACCACAAGATGGAGATTATGTCGATGTTAAAACAACATTTAATTATTATACATTTGCTGATTATTATACAGAATATTCTGATTGGTTAGAAGAAAGTGAAGTAGAAAAAACAAAGGATAAAAAATTAGGTATTTATTTACCAAAAGATGAAGATTATTTACCTGAAGTTCCAAGTCCAGGAAAATTGATTACGATTGAACAAGATCGTAAAAATACATATTCATATCGTGATAAGCAATGGCTATTCTATAAATATCCAAATAATGATTATTCTGAGTATTCTAACGAACCAGTACCAGGTTATGCCTATAAAGATGAATATTCTAGAATTTCTTCTAAACCATCTGATTGGTCTCCAAACTATCCAGATGAAAAAGATTATCGTATGATTGATGAAGCAGATGGATATCGTTGGTATAAAGAAGTAGATGGTAAAAAAGTTTATTGGCAAAGTGGTAGATATTATCCAGAAAGTCCAGGAAAAGGATATAAACAAGATACGAGTAAAGTAGTTCCTGTTTATTCTTATACAGATGATTTGTATCGTTATTATAATGGAATTGAAAGAGATTATGGTGGATATGACTCAGTACCAACTGAATATTTTCCATATCGTGATGATGATACCATGGAATATACAACATGGAGTGCTTATGAAGACGAATCTTCTATAGATGATTCCAATCGTTCTTATCGTGAAGAAAGAATTAATGTAAATTCTAGATATCGTATTAAATATCGTATTACATCGGTATTACATTTAGATCATTACATGCAAAGAGAAGCGTTTGAAAAAGAAACAGGAAAAACACTAGAAGAAATGAGTAAAGCTTCGAATGTTATTTTAAAAACAAAATATCAATATCGTTATCGTAAAGTAAAATAATCCCATCATCATGGGATTATTTTTATAAATAGAAATCATCAATTTTAGAATCCATCTGAACAATTGTTTCTTTTTTCTTCATATCTTTTAAGGCTTCAAAAATTGTATTTGCTTCTTCATCTTTCATTAAGTCAAATAAAGATACGATACCAACTATTTTTTTTTGATCACTCACGAGCAAACGAATTACTTTTTCTTTATTCATCATCTGAATCGCATCTTTTACTTTTTTAGTTTTTTCAATAGAACAAACATGTTTTGTCATATAGTCTTTGATTTGACAGTTTTTCTTTTCATGATTTGCTAAAGCACGAATCACAATATCACGATCAGTGATAACACCTACAATTTGTTTCTCTTTATTTGCTACAGGCATAAACCCAATTTCATATTGTCTCATTTTTTTCGCAACTTGTTCAATTGTATCAGTCTCATAACAGACAATTGGTTGTGTTGATACTTTAATATTAAAATCCATTTTTATCACCCTTTCTATTATTTCCTAATTCATATCTTTTATACATTAGAATAGATTAGAATAGGTGAGACTATGGCAAAGAGAATGAATCTACGAAAAAAATATATTATCTTTGATAAAAACAAAAAAAGAAGTAAAAAAAACATTATAATTCTTTTACTTATTTTATTAATCATAATTGTATTCTTTAGTCTTTATATGATGAACCATGTCTTATCACCTTTTTTAGAAAAATATGCGAAAACAGAAATGAAAAAAATTTCTAATTTAATTTTAAATCAATCATTGAGCAAAGAAGTACGTACTGACATGAATGTTGATAATTTATATGTATTACATAAAGATAGTAGTGGAAATATTACTTCTGTAGATTTAAATAGTGCTGTTGTAAATGAATTACTAGGAAGAGTTACGAAAAAAGTGAGTCAAGATTTTAAGTTAGTAGAACAAGGAAAAGTAGAACAATTGACATATTATCAAGATGTATTTGATGATACAATCATGGATAAAAAAGCACTCAAAAAAGGAGTTGTTTTTTATATACCAACGGGACTAGCCTTTAAGAATGTATTTTTATCTAATCTTGGTCCAAAAATACCTGTTCGTTTTCGTTTAACAGGAGAAATAGGAAGTAATTTAGAAACAAAGATTACGAATTATGGAATTAATAATGCTTTATTAGAAGTAAATATGCATGTTGAAATTTCACAGATGTTATTATTGCCATTTTCTACTTCTTCTATTAAAGTAGAAGGAAATTATCCATTAATTGTAAAACTGATTGAAGGAACTGTACCTGATGCTTATTTTTCCGGAATACATAAAAGCTCTGAGACTGTATTTCAACAGGTTTCCTAATAAATAGAATCGTGATATAATAAAACTGGACGTGATAATATGAAAACAGAAACATTTTTAGAACAAAAATATAAATTAATAGATAACTATAAAGACGGATATGAAAAAGAAGCCGTAGAACATTTATTTACAGAATATTTCTTAGATTATGATTATGTGATAGGAGATTGGTCTTATGGAAAACTTCGTTTGAAAGGTTTTTGTAATCCTGAAAATCCTAAATACAATCAGAAAAATGATATAGAATATAAAAAAACATATTTAAATACATATTGTGCTTATAATTGTAGATACTTTGTATTACAAAAAATATAAGAAATGAAAGAAACAATTGTTTCTTTTTTTATAATTATAAGGGATTATGATATAATTGAAATGGTGAGATAGTATGAAAAAAATTATTTTAGTAGATGGTAATAACTTACTATTTCGAAGTTATTATGCAACCGCATATAATGGTAATTTTATGAAAAATTCTAAAGGATTTCCTACCAATGCCTTATTTGGTTTTCATAACATGTTAACAAAAATAATT